>DATJGQ010000839.1:0-2755 GCA_035494815.1 Gemmataceae bacterium | reverse complement strand
AGCTCAAATCCGCGTCGTCGCGCCGCTCGAAGCGCCGGCTCCCCGGCTTGCCTTCCTTGCCGTCGGGGCCGACCGAATACACCACCACGCCCTCCTTGGCCCTCTGGTAGCGCAGCGGTTTGCCGTCGAACGGATCGGTCGGCACGGCTTTCAGGTAACCGGCGGTAACCACTTCGGCGATCGTCTCGGGCCACCGGCCTTTCTCTTTTCGATACCGTTCCATTGCCACCGCGACGATGGTGCAGCGCAAGATCGCGTGGTTACGGCGGCACGCGTCGGCGACTTTGTCGATCGCAGGGGCGAGCAACCGGGCGAGAATCGGCAGATTCGGAATCTCGGCGCGGATCTGGTTGAACTGCGGCGCCCACGTTTCCGGCGGCTGCCGGGCGATCTCGACGACCTTGTTCGTCAACCGCAGGCAGCCGGACTGTTGCGACGAAACGAACCCGGGGAGCATGGCCAGCCAGTCGAGCACGGCCGTTCCCGCGCCGCCGCCGCCGACGGCGCCGGTGATCGGATTCGGGCCGAGGTTGGCCGTCCGCAGATTGTCGAAAAAGTGGTTGCTCATCGCGCGTTCGCCGCGGGTGGCGAAGAGGAGCAGCGGCGCCGGCTCTTCGGCTTCGAGCCGCTGTTGCAGTTCGGCGAGGATCCCCGGCGACGGTTCGCCCTGCGCGAGCGTCCGTTCGATCAGGCCGACCGCCACCGCCTGGACGGCGATGCGGACGAGCATCGAGATGGTGGTCGGCTCGTCGCCGATGGAGCTACCCGCGTGGAAGCAGGCGATGCACGACGCGATTGCCCCGTCGATGTCGCCGGCCTGGCAGCGGTCGAGGATGTCGTACCGCAGCCCTTGAGCTGCTGTCCGATTATCCTGGCACTTGAGGAGCGTGGCGAAACTGTTGGCCGCCCAGGCGATGTCGTGCCGGCCGTGCGGTTTGTCACGGAGCGTGCGGGCCAGCGGGATGTGCGGCCCGTGGAAGCTTAGCCCGTTCTTGACGGCACCCTGCTGTTGTTCGTTCAGCAGCTTCGGCGGGTCGAGGTGCTGCAGGTAGTCGTCGAGCCGGTTATTAAAGGCCCCGCTCAACGGCGTCTGCTTGATCTGGGCGATGACGAGTGCCGCGTTCTCGGTATCGAGCGGTTTGATCCGCTTGGCCTCGATGTCCTCCAGCCGCCAGCCGGGGTCGGTCGTGTCCGCCTCGGCGACGGCGGTCGACAGCCCGCTCTGGGCGGAGATCACCCAGCCGAGCAGTGCGAGCGTCACAAAACCGAGTGGCACGCCGATCAGCAGCAGCCAGAATCGGCGGCCCTTGCCCCGGGGGGATTGAACGGTTTCCGGTTCTGGATCGCGGGAGAACTTCACGGCGGCAGTCTCGTGAGGGTCGAGGCGACGCCGTCCATTGTGGCCGGGCGCCGCGACCGCCGCCAGTGGACCTCGCTCACGCGGCGCGCGCGACATCGCCTTTGCCGAGACAATCGTCCCAAACCGCCGCGAGTTTTTCGGCGAGCGGCCGCCAGTCGTAGCGCTCAAGGACGCGACGCCGACCCGCATCGGCTTGCGCTTGCGCCCGCCGCGGGTCATTCATCGCCGCCAGAATCGCGTCGGCCATTCCGTCAACGTCTGCGACGACATCCAGATGACCGCCAGGCTCCAACGACAGCCCTTCGGCCCCGATGCGGGTGGATACGACGGGCAGACCGGTCGCCAAAGCCTCGAGGATCTTGAGCCGCGAGCCGCCGCCCACGCGTAGCGGCACCGCCAACAGTCCGCTCCCGGCGAGATGAGGCCGCACGTCCGGCACGTCGGCATGCAGCTCGACGCCGGGCCGGCCCGCGATGTCGCGCCTCAGCGCCTCGGGCGGTTTGCGGCCGACGATCGTCAGTTTCGCCACGGGCCTTGCGTGCGCCACTTTCGGCCAAATCTCGTTCAACAGAATGTCCACCGCATCCAGGTTCGGCCGCCAGTCGAGACTGCCGACGAAGATGACGCGGCATGGGTCGCGCGGCACTTCCGGCGTCGGCCGGAAGAACGTTGTGTCCACGCCGTTATCCACGACGGCGACGCGCTGGGCCGCAAAATCGCAATGAAACAGTCGTGCGTCATCCGGGCTGACTGCCACGGTGCAGGTCGCCGCCGCCGCGGTCGCGCGCTCGAACCGCTCCCACTTGCGCCATTGGCGGCGGATGTACCAGCGCTTGAGTGGCTGGCGTTCGGTCTCCGCATACCGCCGCCAGATGAGCGATTCGACGTTGTGGGCCATCACTAGCCAGCGCAAGCCGGTGTCCGCCGCCCGCAGGTCGCGGAGGCCCGCGGCGTACGGCGTCCACTCGCAGTGCCAGAGGTCCACCGGATCGCGGGCGGCGAAGTCGTTGACGGCCTGTCGAAAGTCTTGGCCGGCATGCGTCGCGACGGAGTAGGGCACCGGTGCCACGAGGTTGGCCGCGAGACGGCCGTAGAAGCGAAAACCCGCTTTTGCGGGGACTGGCGGCGCTGCGATGACGGGCGTAATGTCCAGCGACTTGAAAAGCTCGCTTGCCGCGGCGACTTCGTCGACGTCGTCGTTGCGACGGGCCAGATAGGTAATGCGGTACCGCCTCGCCAGGTGTCGCAACAGGTTGAGCGTGCGGATGCGCTTGCCGGACGTGAGCGGGTAAGGCAACTCTTCGTCGAGAACGGCGATATGCGGTCGGCGCATGGAACTCCCTTTCGCGATGCGGCCGGAGTCGGGTTATTCTGCCGAATCGATCCCGATTTAGA
>DATJGQ010000838.1:0-2022 GCA_035494815.1 Gemmataceae bacterium | reverse complement strand
CGCGGCCTTTCGGGCGACGTCGAGCAGGTCGTTTCGGCCGGTGAGACGCTGACGGACGCACGCCGCGGTCATCAGGTGCCCGAGGTTGTACGCCTCGAACTGCAGCGGGTCGCGGAACGGCCGGGCGTTCGCGTCGCCCTGCTTCTGCCGGATTTGCACGCGCGTGTGCAGATATCCGTCGGCCCGCTGGGCGGCGCGAATCGCCGTCACGGCTTCCTCGATCGCGGCGGCGAGAGTCGGCTCCGGCGCCGCGGCGTTGACGACGATCGCGGCCTCCAGCCACTTGTAGAAGTCGCCGTCGTTAAACGCCGCGCCCCGGTGCCGGCCTTCGCTCAGTCCCGCGGCGACGCGGAAGTTCTCCAGGTATTGGCTGTACTCCTTGCCGCGCATCACCCGCCACAAGTGCGGGACCGTCGCGGTGCGGCAGACGTCGAACCGCTGTTTCCAGAATCCCGCCGTCCACCGCGCCTCCCCAGGCGCGACGCCGCGCACGACAACGTGCGGATCGGCCGCGGCGGCGCCGCAGCAATAGACGAGAACGACGCAGCCGGCGGACGCACGCATCGCATCAATCCCGGTTTTTCGCGACGGCCAACCACAACACCCATGCGCCGTCGCCCGGCGGAGCGACCTCGACCACGCGACCGCCGCGGACGGTCTCGTTCGCGTCTTCGGCGCGGCCGGTCCGAACGTTCACGCGTCGGGCGAGGTACATGGTGTCATCCCCAGTCAGATCGAGCCGGACGCGATCGCCGGCCGCCGAGTACACCAGGTACCCGCGGCCCGGGTCTGCGAGCGCCCACTGGCGGCCGGTCAGGCCTGGCGGCTCAAACGGACGCATCGTCGCCAGCGTCGCGAGGAAAGCAGGATCGACCGTCCGCGGGAGCCGCGGCACCGAGCCGCCGGCCGCCAGCACCGCCCAGCCGTCGGGCCGGTCGAGCGAGCAGAGGACGACTTTGTCGGGATATCGCCGGCGATACTCGCGGACGGCGCGGGCCACCGACTCCGGCGTTTGTTTTCGATCGCCGCGCCATTCGCGCAACTGCTGCCGCGGCGCGAGATTCTCGCCGCCCCTGGGGGCATACAGCGAGCCGCCGGCGGTGTACCACCAGTAGCGAATGTCGATCACGTCCACCGCCGCGGCACGAACCGAATCGGGGAGGATCGCGTCCTGCACGTCTTTGGTCGCGCTCAGGCCGATCAGCACGCGCTTGCCGGTTTCGGCTTTCCACTCGCGGACGACGTCGAGCCAGAACTGTACGAAATGCAGCGGCCCGGTGAATTCGGCACTCGTCAAGTGGATGACGTTCTGATGCCCGGCGAGCGCGTCGAGGCACTGGCGGATATAGGCCCGGTGCAACTCGCGGCGGACCGGGTGCGTCACGTCGTAGTACGCGTCGGCCATGAAGACGCGCTTGTTATTCTCGTACGGCGGCGGCTCGGGGAAGCCGGTCGCCTGCAGGCAGTTGGCCGGCCGCCACGGACAGTCGGCCCAGTGGGCGCCCGCTTCGAGGATGTTGTGCTGGAAGTACATCTCGTGGACGAGCACGACCCCCTTCTTCGCGCCCAAGTCCGCGAACTGTTTGAGCCGCGCGAAATACCACGGATTGAAGCGCGTCAGGTCATATTTGCTCAGACCGTCCCAGGCGGTGCCGGCGCCGCTGCGGGCCCATGGTTGCTCGAAGAACGGCGGCCAGACTTCGCCGTCGATGCGGCGGATCATCTGGTGGTCGTCGCGGCGGCGGTCGTACCAAAGGCCGTAGTGGTGTTCGAAGACTGCGGTGCCGTTCGCGCGGAGGGAGTCGGTCAGCGCGTCGAGATCGTCGGTCGCGCCGGGGCCGGTCCGGCCGGGGGCGAACCGCGTGATCGCCGGCCCGGATTCGCCGGTTCGCCCGGGTACGATGCTGCCGCGCCACCAGGCCGTTTCAGTGCGGCCCCCCGACAAAAGCGATCCGCCGCGAACGAGCCAGCCATTCCGCGCGGCGACTTCTTCTGTAGCTGGCCTCAGTGAGGCCGGGCCGC
>DATJGQ010000837.1:0-8032 GCA_035494815.1 Gemmataceae bacterium | reverse complement strand
CGACGCTCGCCAAGAACGCGCTCGCCCGGCGGACGGATTTATTTGACAAGGCGCGATTTGCGCACTGAATTTGAATTACCCTTATCAGCCCCACTCCGACCGCGGAGTACTCGCAATGCCTCTCACTCGCTGCCCCAAATGTGCGCAGCGCCAACTGGTGTCCGAGCACATCATCGGGCACCTCGTCGGTTGCAGCCGCTGCGAACGCACGTTCATGGCCGAACCGCTGTCGAGCCTCGGTCAGATCCGCGACCTACTGATGGTCGCCGCCGCGCTTACTGTCGGCGGCATCGTCGCCTGGTTCATGCTGCGCGGCGGGGCCTGATGCGGACTCGGCAGTCGACGCCGAAAGCCAGATATCCCCGAACATTTCCGGCTGTTGCAAAGTGACTTCGCGCGATTTGATCAGCTCCAGTACGGCTAGAAACAGGCCGACCAGTCGCGCCCGATGATACGGCGGCGTGAACAGGTCGCGGAATCGGACGCGCGGCTCCGAGGCGAGTCGCGCCCGGATCGCGTCCACGTGGACCGACAGCGGCGTCTCGTCCACGACGATCTGCCGCGGCTGCAGCGCCTGCGTCTCGCTCAAGAGACGCCCGAACGCACTGACCAGATCCCACAATTCGACCGCCTGCACCGGCGGCGGCCCACTCGGCCCGGCGGTCGGTTCAACGGGCTGTCGCGGCAGACGCCGTTGCCGCGCGTCCGCCCGCTCCTCCAGTCGCGCGGCCGCCTCCTTGAACTTCTTGTACTCGACGAGTTGCTTGACCAGTTCCCGCCGCGGGTCGTCGGCCTCGGCCGTCGCAGCCGAAGCGTCGCCCGATTGCGGCAGCAGCATCCGCGACTTGATCTCCATCAGCGTCGCCGCCATGACCAGAAAATCGCCCGCCAATTCGATGTCCGCGACTTGCAGGAGCGCGAGGTACTCCTGAAACTGCGCGGCGACCTTCGCGATCGGGATTTCGCGGACGTCCACCTCGTTTTTCTTGACGAGGTAGAGCAGCAGGTCCAGCGGCCCGTGGAAGTCCGGCAAGTCGACGCGGTAGTTCATGCGGCCTGCACAGTGCCGGGAATGCGCAGCGGTGTCAAGGCCGGTGCCCGTCCGCTCGCCCCTTGACCACGGCCGCACGGCGGGATCAAATAGCGCACGTCCAATGGACGATTCACAATTCAGTCGCCGCGACCTTCTGCGCATCGCCGCCGGCGTCGGCGCTGCCAACGCTCTCGGCGCCGCGGCCTGGGGCGTGCTCGAACTCAGCGTCCCCAAGGCCGCGGCCGCGACCTGGCACAAATCGGTTTGCCGATTCTGCGGCACCGGCTGCAGCATCATGGTCGGCATGAACGACGGCAAAGTCGTCGACATTCGCGGCGATGAACTCGGACATAACCAGGGGGTCATCTGCGTCAAGGGGTCGATGAACCGGGCGTTACCGACCGTCGACGGGCGGCTGCTCACGCCGAAGATCCGCAAAGGCGACGCTCTCGTGGACGCCACCTGGGACGAGGCGATGAGCCTCGCCGCCGCCCGATTCAAGGACGCGATTCAGGAATCCGGCCCGGACGCGGTCGCGTTCTATGGCTCCGGCCAGTTGCTGATCGAGGAATCGTACACCGCTAACAAGTTGTTCAAGGCCGGCATCCGCACCAACAACGTGGACGGCAACCCGCGGCTTTGCATGGCCTCCGCCGCAAGCGGGTACATTCAGGTTTATGGCAAGGACGAGCCGCCCGGTTGTTATGAGGACATCGATCACGCCGATTGCTTCTTCGTCATCGGCGCCAACCCGTTCGAGTGTCACCCGCCGCTGTTCGAGCGCATCCAGCGCCGCCGTCGGACGCACAGCGGCACCAAGCTCATCGTCGTCGATCCGCGGCGGACCGCGACCGCCGCCCACGCCGACCTGAATCTCGCCCCCGTCCCCGGCACGGATCTGCTGCTCCTCAACGCGATGCTGTTTGTGTTTGCCGAGGCGGAGCTGCTCGACACGACGTTCATCGACAAACACGTCCGCTTTGCCGACGGCGACAAGACCGTGGACCTGGCGGCGTTCAAGGAGTTCGTCAGGAAGTACAAGCCGGAGGACGTGGCGGGCGAACTGGGTATCGCGGCGAGCGACATCCGGGCGGCGGCGTTCCACTTCGCCCGGGCGCCGGCCACGATGTCGCTGTGGACGATGGGGATGAACCAGCGGACGCAGGGGACGGCGCTGAACACGACGCTGAACGCGATGCATCTCGTCACCGGTCAGTTCGGCCGGCCCGGTGCCACGCCGTTCTCCGTGACCGGCCAGCCGAACGCCTGTGGCGGCGTCCGCGATACCGGCGCGCTGTCACACACGCTGCCGAACGGTCGTTTGGTCGCGAACGAAAAGCATCGTCGGGAGGTCGAGGACTTGTGGGGCGTGCCGCCGGGGACGATCTCGCCGAAGCCCGGGCACGACGCCGTGAGCCTGTTCCGCGCCATGGAGGCGGGGACGGTCAAGGCCGCACTGGTCATGTGCACCAACCCGGCGCAATCAATGCCGGCCGCGGACCGCTATCGGAAGGCGATGGAGAAGTGTTTCCTGGTCGTGGCCGAGGCGTTCGCGGACAGCGAGACGGCGAAACTCGCCGACGTGCTGTTGCCCGCGGCGCTTTGGGTGGAGAAGGAGGGCGTGCTCGGCCAGGGCGAGCGGCGGTATCAGATCATGGAAAAGCTCCTCGACCCGCCCGGTCAGGCGCGCAGCGACCTCGCCATCCTGGCGGATTTCGCCGATCGGCTCGGACACGGCGCGCTCATTAAGGCCCGCACGCCGCGCGACGTCTGGGACGAGTACCGCGAATTCTCCACGCATAGCTATTACAACTTCAAAGGCATGACCTACGACCGGCTCAAGCGCGAGCACGGCCTCCAGTGGCCATGCCCCGACGAATCTCATCCCGGCACGCCGCGGCGGTACGTCGAGGGAAGCGACCCGTTCGTGCCGGCCGGGGCGGGTATCAAGTTCTACGGCCAGCCGGACGGACGGGCAGTCGTCAAGCTCCAGCCGTATGTCCCGTCGCCCGAGAAACCGACTGACGAGTACCCGTTCATCCTCACCACCGGCCGCGTCCTCGAGCAGTGGCACACGGGTACGATGACCGGACGCATCCCCGAGCTGGCCAAGGCCAGCGGCCCCGCCTTAGTTGAAGTCAACGACCAGGACGCGTGGGCGCTCGGCGTGAAAACCGGGGACCCGATCGAGTTGAAGAGTCGCTACGGCACGATGACGGGCACGGCCCGGGTGACGGACAGCCCTCGGCGCGGTGTGTTGTTCGCGGCATTCTACGACGCCAAGCTGTTGATCAACCGAGTCGTCTCGGACCACGTGGACCCGGCGTCGAAAGAGCCGGAGTACAAGGTAACGGCGGTGGCGGTGCGGCGCGTCCCGGACCGCGCGGGAGCATGAACATCGACACCGTCCAGATTGTTCGCATCGTCGGGACGCTCCTGTGCGTGCTCGGCGTTTTGTTGTGCTGGCGGGTCGGCCGGAAGCGATTCGCGGAGCTTCGCGCCGAGCGGACCGTCTCGATCGGCATCGCCACCGTTTCCGCAGTGGCCTTCTGGAAGCTGCTCGCGTTCGCCGGGCTGGTGGTCGTGCCGGCGGCGGCCGTCGGCGTCGCCAACTATCACACTTTCGAGGGCGTTCACGAAGTCGCCGCGTGCGCCCGTTGCCACGTCATGCGGCCGATGATCACCGACCTCCACGACCCGGCCAGCGACACGCTCGCCGCCCGCCATTTCAAGAACCGCTGGATCCCCAAGGACCAGTGCTTCCACTGCCATTCCGACTACGGCCTGAGCGGGGACATGGAAGCAAAGATGACCGGCTTCCGTCACCTGGCCCGGTACACGACCCGAACTTACCACGAGCCGATCCGAGCCCGAACGCGATTCAATAACGACAACTGTTTGAAATGCCACGGGGAGATGCCAAAGTTTTTGGCGGTGACGTCACACCACACCGTCCACGACCTGTTGGCCGCGAGCACGATGAGCTGCCTGAACTGTCACGGCCGGGCGCATCCGACCCGGGAGGCGCGGACGCCCGGTTCGCCGGACTACGACCGGCTCATGAGGGGCGAGTGATGCGTGAACTCCGCTGGGAAACCTGGGCCGCGATCCTGGCGTTTCTGATCACGCTAGGCTACGTCTGGAACCCGGGCCCGTATTGGATGGGGGCGTTCACCTTCATCGCACAGCCTTTGTTTTTCGTCGCGCTGTTCGGATACGCGGCCAAGGTGATCGCGGACATGCGGCGGCGCGAGGTCCTTTGAGCGGCCGACGGACTTTCTTGCCAGTCCCGGCGTCATTCGCGGCGTAATTTGAGCAACAACGCATCGTCGATCGTGACCGTCAATTCGCCGTCAGTCAATGCGAGGCGGATCGGCTGTCCTTGATTGAGGGCGAGCGTGGTCAGCCAACCGTCCGCCAATTGAAACTTGCCGCTCCGGCGAAACTTTTCGCCGCCGGGCGTAACGGGCGTGCCGACGACTTCGAGATCGCGGTTTTCGCCGAGTCGGAGGACGAAACTCATCGGGCCCAGGTTGGTCTGCCGGACGTCGCTGACCCAAGTGCCCGTGATTTCTTTTTCTTCCGGCGACGCCGCGCGGTCGTCCGCCGCAACTGCGGGGTGGGTTGCCAGCCCGAGCTGCTTCAGTCAACCCTGCGTCGCGAACCGGGCACGGGCCTCGGCTTCGCGCCAACGGATAACCCCACCTGTCCCGAGACCAAAGGTTAGCAGGACGCACATCCCCACAACGACCTGACGCTTCATCGCCGACAACATGACGCACTCGGCGCGGGCGGCAGTCCCTCCGGCCGCGGTTACTTCACCGCGTACTCCAGCGAGACGATCCCTGTCTTCTGGTACGTCTTCTTTCGGATTAGGTTCAGTTTCGCGCGCTTGGCCGGGGGTGGGAGCAGCGGAATGCCGCCGCCGAGCAGGATCGGGACAATGGCCACCTCGATTGTGTCCACCAGCTTCTTCGCCAACAGGCTGGCGAACAGCGAACCGCCGCCGAAGAGCCAGATGTCCTTGCCGGGCTCCTTTTTCAGGGCGGTCATCGTCTTCTTCACGTTGTCGGCGACGATCGTCACTTTCGGGTGGTCGCTCGGTTTGAGCGTCCTCGAAAAGACCAACGTCTTCATGCCGGGCGACGAACCGCCGCCGCCGGCGTGGGCCATGGTTTCGAACGTCTTGCGGCCCATGAGGAAGGTGTCGAACTGGCCCCAGATCGCGTTGAAATCGATATCCGGGTCCATGACGATCCAGTCGGCCTCGCCCTTCGGCCCGGCGATGTAGCCGTTCAGACTCGCGGCGACGCAGTAACGAACCTGTTGCATGGGAGTTCGCTCGTTTAACCGGCGCCTTGGAGTGACCGCAACTTGTAGAGGATGAACGCCCGGTGATGGATCTCGTGTTCGACGAGGTGGAAGAACACGCCGCCGACGGTTTCCTGGCGGGTGTCGCGGCCGTACTTGCATGGTTCGGTCAGGACCGCGTCGGCGTTGCCCTTGAGGAAGGCGATCGCGGCGGCGTGCGCCTCATCGAACGCGGTGCGGATGGCGTCGAGGTCGGCGGGCGGTTCGGACGGCCATTGTTCGCGCGGGAACGCGGCCGGGCGTTTTTTGATCCACTGGACCATGTAGTCCTCCGCCCAGGCGAGGTGTTGCAGGTTCTTAATCAGCGACCAGGTGCCGGGGATGACCGGGTCGGCGAGTTGGGTGGGGGTGAGTTTCGCGCAGGCGGCGAGGATCTTCTGGCGGTACTCGGACAGCTCGTCGAGCATGCGCAGGATGTCGGCGCGGTTTTGCAGGACGGGGTAGGTCATGGGGCATCCTCAGTCATAAGTCCCGTAGGTCCCATAAGTCCCATAGGTCCCATGAGATCTGTAGGACCTATCGCGTTGCATAGTAAAGCACCGTCGTGCCGTCGAGCAGGGCGTATTCGGGTTCCGCCAGCGCCGCGACGGGGCCGGCGAACGGCAGCAGCGTGACCGCGTGATAGTCGTTCAAACGGCGGAGGCCGTCGTGGAATTTCGGGACCGCGAGGGCCGGATGCCGCTGCCGGACGGCGGCGAACAATTCTGGCAGCGGACACGGCCCCGCGTGGCCGCTGTCCCGCCGGCGATCGAGATACGTGAGCACGTCGGCCGCCCAGGGGACCGTGTTGGCGGCGCCGTTCGCCAGCGCCGGCCCGCCGCCTTCCGCCCGCCGCAGCGCCTCCTCGACGCGGTTACTCAACCCTGCCAGTCGATGCATCAGTCGCCGCATCTCTTCTTCGAGTCGCGTGCCGACCGCGGCCAGCTCCGCCTGCATCCCTTCGAGCCAGATCGGCACGCCGGCCCGACTCGTCTCGAGCGCCCGGTGCAGTTCTTCGAGCACCGCCCGGGGCGATTCGTGGGCATGCAGGAAACTCACGCCGGCCGGGGTCAATCGCACCCATTCGGTCGTCAGTTTGCCCGATTCTTCCGTGCGGACGATCTCCAACAAGTTATCGCGGACCGCCCGTTCGGCCGCGGCGGCGTTGATCCCGGTCCGCGTCGCGAACAGCCCCGGCAGCTTGCCGCGACGATAGAGCCGTTGCTCGCCCGGTTCGGCCAGGGCCAGCTTGAGCGCCTCGACGAGGGCGGCCGTCTCTTTGTCCGTGGTCATCGGCGTCCGGGCCGTTGCGGGTGCGGTTTGAACCTCGGGGTGTCGGTGATACTCTATACCGAACGAATGGCCGCCGGAAGTCGAACCGCCCCACCCGGACTGTGGCTTTATGACCACCGAAACGAAACGTATCCTCAGCGGCGTCCAGCCGACTGGCAAGCTGCATCTGGGTAACTATTTCGGCGCCGTCCGCCAGCACATCGCCCTGCAGGACGAGGGTGAGTGCTTTTATTTCATCGCCGATTACCACTCGATGACGTCGATTGGGGATGCGAAAGAGCGGCGACAACATGTCCACGACGTCGCCCTCGACTATCTCGCTCTCGGCCTCGACCCGAATAAAGCCGTCTTCTTCCGCCAGTCGGACGTGCCGGAAGTCACCGAGCTGGCGTGGATGCTCGCGTGCGTCACGAACATGGGCCTGTTGGAGCGGGCGCACTCGTACAAGGACAAGATCGACAAAGGAATCGAGGCGAGCGTCGGCCTGTTCACGTACCCCGTGCTGATGGCGGCGGACATCCTGATCTATCGCTCGCACCTGGTGCCGGTGGGCGAAGATCAGGTGCAGCACCTGGAGATGACCCGCGACATGGCCGGGAAGTTCAACCGCACCTACGGCGACATCTTTCCGCTGCCGAAACCTCGACTCGTGCCGCACGGCGCGAAAGTGCCGGGGACCGACGGCCAGAAAATGAGCAAGTCCTACGGCAACACCATCGACATCTTCGCGGAGGGCAAGGCCCTCAAGAAGTCGGTGATGGGCATCGTCACCGATTCGACGCCGGTCGAAGCGCCGAAGGACCCGGACAAGGACACGGTATTCGCGCTGTTCGGTCTGTTGGCGACGGAGGCGGAGCGGGCGGCGCTGGCCGAGCGGTATCGCGCCGGCGGCATGGGCTACGGCGAGGCGAAGCAGATGCTGCTCGCCAAGATCGACGAGCATTTCGGCCGGGCGCGGGAGAAGCGGAAGGCGCTCGCGGCGAACCCGTCGGCGGTCGAGGAGGTGCTCACGGCCGGGGCGCGGCGGGCGCGGGCCGAAGCGACTAAGACGATGGAGCTAGTCCGTAAAGCGGCGGGATTTTGACTTTCATTGGGTAGGGCCAATAATGCGACCAGCCCGAAGCGCAAGCGAGGGATGAAAGTCGCGTCCCTCGCTCGCGCTTCGGGCTGGTCGGGATTTGCTACATGACAACCCGCGCGGAAAAGCCGGCCCTCCGTCTTTTCGACGTCGTCAGCCTCGGCGTCGGCATCATCATCGGGGCGGGCATCTTTCGTTTACCGAAGGACGTGTTCGGCAGCGTGCCCGACGCGGCGACCGGGATGGGCCTGTGGGTACTCGGCGGTTTTCTGGCGGCC
>DATJGQ010000836.1:0-2680 GCA_035494815.1 Gemmataceae bacterium | reverse complement strand
CGACGCTCGCCAAGACCCGGATCGCGCCGCAACGAGGGCCATTTTTTCTTCATTAGTGCAATCCCCCGCGCGGTCTCCCCCGTCGTATTGGGTGGAACTATGAGCACCCCCGGCGCGAGCCAGTCGGTCCGGCCGAGCGTGGAACGGGGCGCGGCGCCACCGCCGTGCCCCGGCGATGTCCTATTGGCCGCGTTCAACGAACTGCGCGACGAGCTGGTGAGCACGCTCCTGTTCCTCCTGGGCAATCGGGACGACGCCCAGGACGCCGCCCAAGAGGCGTTCCTCAAGTGCTGGCGGACTCGGGCCGGCCTGCCGGACGTCCAGAACCTGCGGGCCTGGATCTTCCGCGTCGGGCTCAACGCCGCCAAGGACATGCAGCGCAGCGCCTGGCACCGCAAAGCCAAACCGCTGCTCGGGGAGGATACCATGCTCGTCGATCGCGCCGCCGATCCGGGACAGGCCGTCGCGGACCAGGACGACCTCATCCGACTCCGCCGCGCCCTCGTCGGCCTACGGACCGAGGAGAAGGAAGTCTTTCTCCTGCGCCAGAACGGCGGCCTGACGTACGAGCAGATCGCCGAGATCCGCCACAGCCCCGTCGGGACGGTTAAGACGCAGATGCGCGCCGCCCTGATGAAGTTACGCAAGGTGCTGGCGTAACCCGCCGGCCGACTCGCTGAACCGTTAGCCCGCGACGCGCGACACCAGCGCGTCAGGAGTTTGACCCATGGCAACGTGCCGCCACTATCAGGCGCAGATGCTCGACCGCCTGTACGATTTGCTCGACGCCGCCGACGCCCGGGCGCTGGACCTCCATCTGAGTACGTGTCCGGCGTGCAAGGCGGCAATGGGCCAGTCCGAGCGCGTCCAACGGTTACTCGCGGCGGCCGCCAAGACGGAGTTCCCCGGGGTGAAATTTCAGGCCCCGGCCGCGGGCGCCGAAGTCGCCCGCGCGGCCGTCACGTCGCCGCCGCGCCGCTCGTTTTGGCGCGCGGCGAGTCTGGCGGTGGCGGCGTGTCTGTTCATGGCCCTGGGAATTCCGTCGGTGGCGCACCTGGCCACCGCCCGGCGACAGCAGGACGAGCTGAGTCTGGCGCAGGCCCGCGTCGCGGAGCGGCAAGAGTCGCTGCGTGCACTCGCCGCCATGCACAACGACCGGCTGGCGAGGGCTCAGGCCGATGTCAACGCTGCTCAGAGTGAGTTTCAGAATCAATACGCCGAACTGACCAAGAAACTGGCGGAGGCCGAGCGATCCCTGCACGAGAAGGAACTCTACTTCGTGATCAGCGGCCCCAGCACGCTTCAACCCGGCGCGACCAACGAGTATCGCGTCGACACGTACAACTTTCAGAATAAGCCGGCTGCCGCGAATATGGCGGCCCGTGTCAAGGATCAAGCCGAGAAGGTCGTCTTCGAGACGAGCGGCAAGAGCGCCGGCACCTGGTCGCTCAAGCTGCCGCCGGACCTGCCGCTCACGCCGAAGCGCGAACTGTTCCTCGAAGTCACCGCCGAGGGCGAGGCCGGCAAGGCGCAGCTCCGCGAGCAGGTGCAACTCGCGGTGCCTCAGTTCATGACGCATGTCACCACCGACAAGCCGATGTATCAGCCGGGCGAGACGGTCCATTTCCGCTCGCTCACGCTCGACCGCTTTACACTCAAGCCGCCGGCGGACGACTTCGCGCTGCAGTACGTCATCCGCGACTCGAAGCAGACCGAGACGGTGCTCGGCGCGGGCGTCAGTCGCGTCGCCGGCGCGGACGGCCAGCCAATCCTCGGCCCCGACGGCCAGCCGGTCAAAGGCGTCGGCGCTGGGGACTATCAGATCCCCAGTACGGCCATGGGCGGCGAGTACACGCTCGCGGTGCGCGACCTGAATGGCCGGTTCGCCGAGGAGCGGCGCAAGTTCATCGTCAACGAATATCGCCCTCATCGGCTGCACAAAGAGTTGGAATGGTCGCGCTCCAGCTACGGCCCCGGCGATGCGGTCGTGGCCAATTGCAAAGTGACCGACGCCAGCGGCCCGGTGGTCGGCACGGCGGTCAGCGCCGAGGCGAACGTGGACGGCACGAAGGTTCCGGCCACGCCGAGCGGCCCGACCGACGCCCGCGGCACCGTCGCCGTTCGGTTCACGCTGCCGAAGGAGATCGACCGCGGCCTGGCGAGCCTGACTGTCAGCTTCGGCGACGGCGGCAACGTCGAACCGCTGACCAAGCCGATCCCGGTCGCGCTCAAAAAGCTGTTCATCGACTTCTACCCGGAGGGCGGCGAATTGGTCGCCGGCGTGCCAAACCGCGTCTACTTCCAGGCTCGAACGACGCTCGACAAGCCGGCCGACGTCCGCGGCCGCATCGTCGACGGCACCGGCAAGACGGTCGCCGACGCCGCCACGCTCAGCGACGACAAGGAGCCGGGCATCAATCAGGGTCACGGCCGCGTCGCCTTCACGCCGGAGTTCGGGCAAACCTACGAACTCAAGATCGATACGCTTGCCGGAACCGAGGGCGAGCATAAGTTGCCCGCGGTCAAGCCCGAAGGCGTCGTGCTGACGTCGCTCGACGACGCGAGTGCCGATCCCGCCCCGCTGCGTGTGCGCGTCACGAGCGCCGGGATCAAGCGCGACCTGCTCGTCGGCTGCTACGCTCGCGGCCGGCTGCTCGATCACAGCCGCATCAGCCTGGAC
>DATJGQ010000835.1:0-2842 GCA_035494815.1 Gemmataceae bacterium | reverse complement strand
GTGTGGAGCGTGGCGATCGCGGCGTTCGTCGTCGTGGGGTATTTCAACAACGACGCGGTGCAGGTGGCGGTGTTGACGTGCAATCTGACGGCGCTCGTCTGGTACGCGCTGGCGATGGCGTGCCTTTTCGTCTTGCGTCGGCGGGCACCCGACATGCCACGTCCGTATCGGGTGCCACTCTATCCCGTTCTGCCGGCCGCGGTGCTGATCATGAGCGTCTTCGCGGCGGCGGTTTACGGGTGGCTGAATAAACCGATCGTTTTGTGGCTGACCGTATTCATGTACGCCGTCGGGCTACTGTATCATGTGGCGGTCGCTCGCCGCCGATTGATCGGGGCCGCCCCGGAAGAACTCGCCGCCCGCGCCGCAGACGCGAGATGACCACCATCTCCGGTGGACCGCGCTCGCCGCACTCAGGAGGAGTTGATCGTGAACCCGCCGAATCGAATGTCCCGTCGCCAATTCGTCGGTGTCGCGGCGACGTCCGCCGGGCTGGCGTCGGTCGCGACAGTCAGTCGCGCGGCAACTCCGGCCGTCGGACAGGCCAATCGCGACGCGGACGCGGTGCTCGCAGAGTTGCTCGCGGGCAATCAGCGGTTTGTCAAAGGCGAACTGGCCCACCCGCGCCGCAAACCGGACGATTTCGCGCCTCTCGCCGGGGGGCAAGCGCCGCTGGCTGTTATCGTCGGCTGCGCGGACTCGCGGGTCGCGCCGGAACTGATCTTCGACCAGGGCGTGGGCGACCTGTTCGTCGTCCGCGTCGCCGGCAACATCATTAGCGGCGCCGGGGCGTCCGTGAAAGGCAGCATCGAGTACGCGGTCGCCGAACTCGGCGTGCGGTTGGTTATGGTGCTCGGGCATAGTCGGTGCGGCGCCGTTCACGCCGCCATCAAGCACATCGACGCCAACGACCCGCTGCCGGGCTCGATCGGCGACCTGGTGCAGACGATCAAACCCGCGGTCGCCGCCGTGAAGGGAAAGCCGGGCGACCTGCTCGACAACGTCATCAAGGCGAACGTGGAGCGCGGCGTCGCCCGCCTCAAGGCGCTGGAACCGATCCTGGCAGGACCCGTGAAAACGGGGACGGTCAAGGTCGTCGGCGCGGTCTACGACTTACGAACCGGCAAGGTCACCGCGTTCCCCGGCTGATTGGCATCACCCTCAAACGGACCACGACGATGTTTCGTTGCGTTCTTGCGCTCACAATGCTGGCCGTCGTCGGCCGACCCGTCACCGCGGCCGAACCGGCGCACCCGAATGTCGTCCTCATCCTGACCGACGACCAAGGATATGGCGACGTCGGCTGCTACGGGGCGACCGACATTCGGACGCCCAACATCGACGGTCTGGCCCGCGAGGGCCTGAGGTTTACGAACTTTTACGTCTCGCAGCCGGTGTGTACGGCGTCGCGGGCGTCGTTGCTGACGGGTTGTTACGCCAACCGCGTCGGCCTGACCGGCGCGCTCAATCACACGAGCAACGTCGGCATCAATCCGCGGGAGACGCTACTGAGCGAGTTGTGCAAGAGCCAGGGCTATGCGACCACGATCTACGGCAAGTGGCACCTCGGCCATCATCCCGTCTTCCTGCCGACCCGGCACGGGTTCGACGAGTTCTTCGGCATCCCCTATCCCAACGACCACGGGCCGCTGCACCCGGTGGTTAAGGGACTGCCGTCTCTGCCGCTGTTCGAGAACGAAACGGTCGTCGCCCGCGACCCGGACCAGTCGCAGTTCACCAGACAGATCACCGAGCGATCCGTGCGGTTCATCGACCGGCACAAGGACGGGCCGTTCTTCCTGTATGTCGCGCATGTGATGCCGCACGTGCCGATCTTCGCGTCGGAGAAGTTCCGCGGCACGAGCCGGCGCGGACTGTATGGCGATGTGATTCAGGAACTGGACTGGTCGGTCGGCGAGATTCTCGCGGCGCTTCGTCGCAACGGGCTGGATGAGAAGACCCTCGTGATCTTCACGTCCGACAACGGGCCGTTCCTGTCGTACGGCGAGCATGCCGGTTCCGCGGGGCCGTTCCGCGGCGGCAAGCTGACGACGTTCGAAGGCGGCGTCCGCATGCCCGGCATCGTCCGCTGGACCGGCCACGTCCCGGCCGGCCGCGTGACGGACGAGATCGCGTCGACGATGGACCTTTTCGTCACGATCGCCAGGCTCGTCGGCGCGAAGCTGCCGGACGTCAAACTCGACGGCATTGACATCGCGCCGCTGCTCTCGGGCGAAGCGAACGCGAAAGGGCGTGAGACGTTCTGGTACTATTCGGGCGACGAACTGCAGGCGGTCCGTCAGGGCGATTGGAAACTGCATTTGCCGCACGAGTATTTGGAAGTGGCGGGAGCGCCGGGGCGCGGCGGTAAGCCGTCGAACTTCGAGCAGATCAAGCCCGCGGCGATCGAATTGTCGGGAATCCGCGGCATCGCCAGCCGGCACGGGTACCGCGTCGAGTCGTTGGGACTGACGCTGTACAACCTCAAAGACGATCCGGGGGAGAGGACGGACGTCGCCGGGAAAAATCCGGACGAGGTGAAGCGCTTGCAATCCGTCGCCGCGGAAGCGCGGGCCGATCTCGGCGACTCGGTGACGAAAGTGCCGGGCAAGAACGTCCGGCCGCCGGGCAAAAAGGAATAAAAAGCTCTTGCGCAAAGACGCCAAGAAGAGTTCTCTTCTTGGCGCCTTTGCGTCTTTGCGCGAGACCTTTTTATTCCTTTTTGCCCGGCGGCCGGACGTTCTTCCCCGGCACTTTCGTCAGCGAGTCGCCGAGATCGGCCCGCGCCTCCGCGGCGACGGATTGCAATCGCTTCACCACGTCCGGATGTTTCGCGGCGACG
>DATJGQ010000834.1:0-5569 GCA_035494815.1 Gemmataceae bacterium | reverse complement strand
CGTGGTGGACAGGGAGGGACTTTCCCCGGAATACGGTGCGTTCCACGTGTAAGCCGCGGCGTTCTTCGTCTGCGCGACTCCGACACCCCCACGACCCGGATCCATGAGGAACTTGAGCGGATTCTGGAATTGCGTGTACCGCTGGTTGAGCCAGTCGGGCATCCAGTTGTTGTAATAGGCGCCTTGTTCGACGTACGGCAGAATCTTGTACGCCCAGGTGCAGCCGAGGGCCCACCGCGGTGAAGGCGGCTGATTACCCGACCAGGGACTGGGGCCCGTTCCACCGCCATCGGCACCCCCAAAATTCCAGCTGTCGTAGTAAGCGCAGCCGTTGTGCGGGAGTTCTCCCAGGGTGTCGTGGTAGGTGTGGAAGGCGAGAGCGATCTGCTTCAGGTTGTTCGTGGACGACGTCCGGGCAGCCGCCTGGCGGACCTTCTGGACCGCCGGCAGAAGCAGCCCGATCAGCACGGCAATGATGGCGATGACCACCAATAGCTCGATCAACGTGAACCCACTGCGACGAACACGCACACGACACCTCCCCCCAATAGGGGCGCGAAGGGTAAGCGCGCGAAGGACGAGGCAATGAAGGCGAGTTCGATTGCCGCGAACACTCCACGCCGGACACGGGGTACTTGTTTTTGGCCGGAAATCGTTCCGGCCCGGTCGACGCGGTCGATATCCTAACCCATCGGAGCCCGAACGAGAACACAAATCATTCACAAAAAGTTTCCGTTCGTGTCCCGCCGGCCGGCAAGCCTGATTTCGAAGGAGATCCCGTGCTCCCCAAACCTTACAGACGACTGGACCGGCGGCCGCCTCCGACCGCCGCTGGCTGAATGGCTTCTACCTCGACGTGCCGGAAGAATGGGAGGATCCCGTACCGCTTCTTCCGCTGGTGACGCCGTTCAGGCGATGACCTCTTGCACGACACGGCCGTGCACGTCGGTCAGGCGGAACCGACGGCCGGTGTATTGGAACGTGAGCCGCTCGTGGTCGAGGCCGAGCAGGTGCAGGATCGTCGCGTGCAGATCGTGCATGTGCACCTTCTCTTCGACGGCCAGATGGCCGAACTCGTCGGTGCGGCCGTAGGCGAATCCGGGTTTGACGCCGCCGCCGGCGAGCCAGACGGTGAACCCGCCGGGGTTGTGGTCGCGGCCGGTGCCGTTCTTCTCGGCGTACGGCGTGCGGCCGAACTCGCCTCCCCACCAGACGAGCGTGTCGTTCAAAAGGCCGCGTTTCTTCAAATCGGTGAGCAGTCCCGCGATCGGCTTGTCCACGGCCCGGGCGTGGTCCGCGTGTTTGGGCAGGTTGGAGTGCTGGTCCCAGGCGGGGTTGGCGGTGTTGTCGCCGTAAGTGACCTGCACGTAGCGGACGCCGGCTTCGCACATCCGCCTGGCCATCAGGCATTCGCGGCCGAACGTGTCGGTCGTCTTGTCGCCGATGCCGTACAGCTCCAGCGTTTCTTTGGTCTCTCTCGTCAGGTCGAGCACGTCCGGGGCGTTGTGCTGCATCCGCCAGGCGAGTTCGTACGAGTTGACGACCGCCTCGAGTTCCGCGTCGCCGGGCGAGCGCTTCAGTTGTTCGGCGTTGAGATCGCGGAGGAGTGCGAACAGGTCCCGCTGTTGCGCGTCCGTCCGCTGCGGGTTCGCGAGGTTTCGGATGGTGGCATCCGACGCCGGCGCGCCCGCGCGGCCGAGCGGGGTCCCCTGGTAAACCGCAGGCAGAAAGGCGTTGCCGTAGTTCCGCGCCCCGCCGTTGCCCGCCGACGGCGCGATCGAGACGAACCCCGGCAGGTTCTCGTTCTCCGTGCCCAGGCCGTAGATGACCCACGAGCCCATGGACGGCCGCACGAAATTCGTCGAACCACAGTGCAGGAACAGCGTCGCCGGCCCGTGCGCGACGCCCTCGGTGTGCAGTCCGTGCAGGAAGCACAGGTCATCGACGTGGCGGTTGATTTCCGGGAATAGTTCGGACCCCCAACGGCCGCTCTGCCCGTGTTGGGCGAATTTCCAGAGCGGCTTCATCACTCGCTGCGACGAACCACGGGCGCCCGTGTTGGCGATGATGCGGGCGTCGTCGAACGGGAACATCTTGCCATCGTCGCGCGTCAGCCGCGGCTTGTAGTCGTAGGAATCGACGTGGCTGACCCCGCCTTGCATGAACAGGAAAATGATTCGCTTCGCGCGGGCGGCGAAGTGCGGCGGTTTCGCGGCGATCGGGTCAGAGCCGCGAGCGTTAGCGAGCGGGGCGCGCGCGTTCATTCCCGCCAGCGCCAGCGCCCCGAACCCGCAAGCACTGCGGCTCAACCACTCGCGTCGAGTCAGCGGGTGCAGCACGACAGATTCCTCGATCATCAATTCAGATAACGGAAATCCGCGGACGCGAACAGGCTCTGGAAGAGCAGTGTCCACGCCGCGCACGCATCCTCGGATCGCTCGCCTAGGAACTTCAGCCCGACCCGGCGTTCGCCGTCCGTCGGCGGTCGGCCGAGAGTCAGGCGGTACGCCCATTCAAGTAGGTCAGGCTGTGCCTGACTCTTCGAACCGTCACGCACAGCGTGACCTACCAGACGACCCGCCGCGGCGCGGGCCTGTTCGATCGCGAACGGGTGGTTCATCATGAGGAGCGCCTGCGGCGCGACCGTGCTGACATTGCGGCGGCCGGTGACCATGCTCGGGTCGGCGAAGTCGAACGCCTCGAACAGTTCGGGCAGCGCGTTGCGGAAGACGGGCGAATAGACGCTCCGGCGTGTGTCGTCGTGCCGGTAGCCGTAGTCGGCCGTCATCTTCGCGGGATAAGTCGGCCCGCCGGCATCCAGCCGCAGGCGACCGCTGACGAACAGCATCGTGTCCCGGACGCACTCGGCGTCGAGCCGTCGACGATTCTGGCGGGCGAGCAGTCGGTTCTCGGGGTCGGCCACTGCGGTTTGTGGGTTTCGGATTGAGGACTGCTGGCGATACGTCCGGCTCAGGACGATTTCGCGGACGAGGTTCTTTATGGACCAGCCGTCGTCCATGAATTGGATCGCCAGTGCGTCGAGCAGTTCCGGGTGGGACGGCGTTTCACCGGTGGTGCCGAAGTTGTCGGGGGTGCGGACGAGGCCCGCCCCGAAGAGCCAGTGCCACGCGCGGTTGACGATTACCCGCGCCGTCAGCGGGTTGTCGCGGCCGGCGATCCATTCGGCGAGTTGCCGCCGGCCGCTCTCGTTCGCCGGCATCGGCGGCGGAGTTGCGACGACCGCCACTTGGAGGAACCCGCGCGGCGCCGGCTCGCCGAGCGTGTGCACGCTGCCGCGGATGTGGACGCGGGTGTCTTCGATCGTCGGCTCCTCGACGACGGACATCACCATCTCGCGTCTCGGCGCGTCCTGCTGCAGTTTCTTCAACTCCGCCTCGAGCCTCCGGACGACATCCGGCGCGACGGAGGGTTTGTCCCCGCGCTCGGGCGCCCGATCGGCCGGCAGGAACGCGACCGCGTCGGCGACCACATGTCCGGTCGTGCCCTCGTTGGCGATGAGGACGAAGCCGGCGCCGTTGCGCTCGAAATGGTACTGGCCCAGCGAAAGAAATCGGCCGTCGATCGACGGCGGCTGTCGCATGTCGACGCTAATCGTCTTCTCGCCGTCGGCGCTGAAGACGGTCACCGGCACAGCGCCGTCGCGATTCGTCCCCGGCGTGTAGGCGAGCCAAACGTCATACTTGCCCGACGCCGGCAGCTCGGGTTGAAAGGTGAGTGTCTTTTCGCCCTTGCCCGCGTTCAGGTCGTGCACGTAGCCGCGGCCGATGTAGTTGCCGGAGTATTGCGACTCCTTCCATTCGCCGACCTTTTTCGCCTGCGTGTCGTCAACGACGATCCCGGGCACGTCCTTGATCGCGAGTGCGCCGCGGGCGCTTTTTCCGGTCGCCTTGGCCTTCTCGGTTTTGATCTGCTTTTCCAGGGCGACAACGGCCTGCTCGTGAGCGCGGATCCTCGCCTCCTCGGCCGGCTCAGCCGGCAGCGGCACCTCGATCCATTTCGAGACGTTCGCGTGTTCCATCGCCTTGGCGTTACGCAGGATGCCGGCCAGCGCGTAATAGTCCCGCGTCGGGATCGGGTCGAACTTGTGGTCGTGACAGCGGGCGCAGGTCACCGTCTGCGCGAGGAAGCCCTTCGTGATGACGTCGAGCTGTTCATCGACGACGTCCATCCGCAATTGCTTCTTTTCCTGCTCTTCGAGGTTGGTGTTGCCGAGTTGCAGGAACGTCGTCGCGACGAGTTGGCGTCGTCGGTCGTCGAGCGACTTGGCGGGCAGCAGGTCGCCGGCGATCTGCTCGCGGACGAACTGGTCGAACGGCATGTCGTGGTTGAACGCTTCGATGACGTAATCACGATACCGCCACGCCTCCTTCAGGATGAAGCCGCGGAGCGTGACCGACTCGGCAAATCGCGCGACGTCGAGCCAGTGGCGGCCCCAGCGTTCGCCGAACTGCGGCGACGCCAACAGCCGATCGACCAGCTTCTCGTAGGCGAGCGGGTCTTTGTCGGCGGTAAGCGCGTCCACTTCCTCCGGCGTCGGCGGCAGGCCGACAAGATCGTAGAAGACGCGGCGGGCGAGCGTCGCGCGATCGGCGTCCGGCGCAGGCTCGAGACCGGCGGCCTCGAGGCGGGCGAGGACGAACTGGTCGATGCCGTTGACGGGCCATGTCACGTCGCGGACCGCGGGAAGCGGCGATCGATTGGGCGGACGAAACGCCCAGAACTTCCGTCCTTCTTCGACGCTCATGCCTGTCGACTTTGCGGTCGCCGCCGAGTCGGTCCGCGGGTCCGGCGCTCCCATCGCGACCCACCGCTCGAAATCCGCGATGACGGCTTCCGGCAGCTTCTTGGTCGGCGGCATCTTTACGTCGCCGTCGTAGCGCAGGACTTTGATCAGCAGGCTGTGGTCGGCCTTCCCGGGAACGATCGCCGGCCCGCTGTCGCCACCCTTCCGGGGCCCGTCGCGCGTGTCGAGCCGCAGACCGCCCTTGAGCTTCTTGGACTTTTCCGCTTCGGAGGAGTGACACTTGAAGCAGTGCTCGGCGAGCGCAGGCCGGATCTTCTTTTCGAAGAACTCGACCGCCTGGGCCGGCGCGGAAATTGGCAAAGTCAGCAGTGTACCGAGGCAGACGGCACAAATTGCGATACGGCGCCGCATTTGAACGAGTCTTCCCGAAAACTGCGGTCCATCAGGCGGGCTCGTGCCGACGTCATTACTCTACCAGACGCCGGCCGCCGGTCACGGGAAATGCGATGACCCAGCAAGGACGGAAGGAGTCGAACCCTCTGCGTCAAGTTTGGAGCTTGACTGCTCTCCCGGGAGCACGTCCTTGACAATGCTTCGACCCGGACTCGAACCAGGAACTCGGACTTCGCGGACCCGTGTGATGTCCGTTTCACCATCGAAGCGTTTCAGTACCCCGGCCAGGAGTCGAACACCGCAAGGACGGCAAGCTGGAAAGCGGGTGTTGAGAACCCGACGACGTGCACGACGACGCACGCCCAGCTCCGGGACCTCATCGCCCAGTGGGACAGTCTCCCCGAGCACGTG
>DATJGQ010000833.1:0-2703 GCA_035494815.1 Gemmataceae bacterium | reverse complement strand
CACTCGTGCCGCACCGTGTAGACCGTCTCGCCGGTGATCGTCCGCTTGGACGGGCGTTCGAAACCGTACTGGCTCACGTATGCGTTCGCGTGCTCGTAGATGTTGATCAGTTCATAGGCACGAAAATCGACCGGGTCCGGGCAGAATGACCAGCAGCCGTTGAAGACGTCCGGGTAGAAGACCTGCAGCGCGAAGGACACCCAGCCGCCGGTGGAATGGCCGTCGGTGAACCGGGCGTGGCCGGCCCCGACGCCGCGATACGTCCGTTCGACATACGGGATGAGTTCCTGCGTGACGGCGTCGCCATAGGGACCGTTGTTCGCCGAGTTTACCTGGTACGGGTCGCCGTAAGGTCCTGCGCCGTCGAGTAACAGTCCGATGATCGGCGCTGTCGAACGGGCCAGACCTTGCACGGAGGTGAACCGGGTTCCGTAGCCGCCGATGTGGACGCGGAGTGGATATCTCCGATCCGGCTCGCGAGCGAAATCGGGCGGCAGCACGACCGCCGCCCGCAGGTACATCGGCCGGCCGTGAAACTGGCTGAGCAGCCGCGACTCCAGCTTCAGGTATTTGACCCGCTCGGTGTCCGCCGGCAGTCGTTCCGGCGGGACCCGCTCGGTGAGCGTCAATTTCACGGTCCCGCCATGGGCCGGGTCGAGTCGGACCTTCGTGACTTTGCTGTACAGGTTGCCCGGGGCGTTCGGCAGGCGCAGGTCGGGGTTCCAGTCGAAGACCGCCTGGACGTCATACTCGCCGGCCGGGAGCGTCTCCAGACTTTCGATCGGGAAGACGGCCGACGTGCGGTCCGCGACGCCGACGACGCCCGGGGCGAATCCCGTCACGTCAGCGCCGAGGACTGGCGGCGCGGTCATCCCGGTATCGCCGATCGTCTGGCGCGGTTCGGCCCGTCGGCCCCGGCGGGACGAGTTGCCCCCCTCGCTGCCGAGGACCACGAGAAGTCGGCCGTCGGTCGGCCTGGCCAGCACTCCCGGGGCGACAGTCACTTCAAACCGCAAACTCGTTGCCGCCGGCTGGTCAGCCGACTGTAGCGCCCCGGCCCCGAGAAACAAGCCCGCGCCGGCCACCGTGGCCAGTCCGGCTCGCGTCAAACGTCGGTCCATGCGGCGAAGCTCCGTGAGTCTGGGCGGAATTCTCGGAAGTCAGATAAGATGGATTCTATCTGCCTGGTGACTTGCGACCTCAGAGTTCTGGCGACCGACGTTCATGGCGGATATCTCGCTTCCGGCGGGCGTGTTAGCGGCGCTGGCGGGGCTGTTCGCAGTCCTGTCCGGGGTCGCCGCCGGCTGGTACGTGCTGGTCCGCCGCGCCAAGTCGAATGAGGACCTGCAGGAAGTCCGCGCCCTGCTCGATGAAGGCAACTGGCGCGCGGCCCTGGACTTGGTGCAGCGCCAACGGCCGGCCGAATCCGCCGCGCCCGAGGCGTGGCACGAAGAGCAGGTGCGGCTCGAAGGCGAATGCCTTTACGCCGCGGCCGAAGCCGCCCTTCGCGCCGGAAAGTTCGCTCCCGCGCTGGAGCAGTATCGCGCCGCCGCGGGGCTGATCGGCCTGTCCGAGGCGGAGGCGACCCGCCGCGTCGCGGAAGCAATGCTCGCGGAGGCGAGGAGGCTCATCATCGCCGAGCCCGAGAGTCCGGCCGTCGGCGAACTCCTCCGCCTGGTCCTCGATCGCCAATCGCCGAACCCGGAGGCGACCTTCTGGCTCGGCCTGTCTGCCCTTCGCCGAGGCGACGTTCACGCGGGGCTCGCGGCGCTCAAAGAAGCCCACGAAGGGGCCCACAACAAACAGCCCGACACGGCCTTCTATTACGGCGCGGCGCTCCTGCGCGCCGGCCAGCCCCGCGACGCGCTGCGCGTCCTCGCCGACGCGAACAAGCTCGCCCCGAATTGCCCGTTGGTCGGCTGGCAACTCGGGACCGCACTGCTCGCGTCCGGGGGCGACGTCCTCCTGGCGCTGCGGGCGCTGCAGAAGGCGACGGCGGCGGACGGCTTGCCTCGCTTTCTCGGCCGCGACGGACAACTCTGGACGGAATCGTTGCCCTCCGGGTCGTGGATCCGAAACGTCGCAAGTCAGGCCATCCGCCGGCGGGCGATCTATCATTGCCCCCTCGGGTTCGACCGCATCGAAGAGGTCTTGCCGGCCGCACGGCAGTCGTTGGCCGAGGCGTATGCCGCATCCGGCCGCACGAACGAGGCGGCGGGATTATTCGCCGATCTGTTGAAAACCGTGGACACGCTGCCCGTCCGTCGCGGCCTCGGCTTTGCGCTCGCAAAACTGGAGCGATACGACGAGGCGCTCCCTCATCTGCGATTCGCCCGCGAGCGCGAACAGCCGCCTTCGCCGCGGACGACCGGCACGCTGGCGTTGTGTCTGGCGCGGGCGACCGGCGATCGCGCCGCGAGCGCGCGGGAGGCCCTGGCGATGGTCGCCGCCCATTCCGTCCGCGGCGACGCCGAATGGGCGCGGCTCGTCGCCGCCTCGTTCAAGGCCGCCCGCGACGCCGGCGTCACCATCGCCCCGGACGAAGTCCGCGAATTGGCCCTCGTCCTGACCTCCGCCGACGCGACCGACCCGACAGCAGCCGGAACCTACGACCTGCTTGCGGGGGCCGCCCCCGACGCCTTTCCCGCGGAAATGGCATGGCTGTATGTCCGCGCGGCCCAGCAGCACAACGTCCGCGGCACG
>DATJGQ010000832.1:0-4758 GCA_035494815.1 Gemmataceae bacterium | reverse complement strand
GGCGCAGTCGGATCGGCAGCGGCAGCCACAGCGGCTGCCATGGAGAGGGGCAGGACAAGCAGCCGGATCAGGATCGGAGTCGCAGTCATCGGGAGATGGGCATGCTTCGAGGCAGCAGGAAGCATGATTGTCCACGACCGGGACCGGCAAAGCAAAAGCAAACCCGACCTCGCTGGCGCTTCGGGCTGGTGAAGTCTTACCGTCCCTCGCGGAGCCGGTCACCCAGAAAGTTCTCCAGGTCGTCGATCCCGTAGATTTTTTTGATCGTCGACTCCACGTCGTATTCGACGCGGCGGAAGCGGATCGTTTCGTCGTCGAGCAGGATGTAGCAGGCCCGCCAGTCGCCGTCGCGCGGCTGGCCGACGGAGCCGACGTTGCACAGCGTTTTTCGGCCGTCGAGCTTGTAGGTGTACTCGATCTCTTCGGGGCTGTGGAACTGCAGGCTCTCGGTGAAGATGCCGGGGACGTGCGTGTGGCCCTGGAAGCAGTAGCGGTCGACCAGTGCGAAGATCCGCTCCATCTTTCGCTGGTTGTAGATGTCCTCGGGGAAGACGTACTCGTTGAGCGGGTTGCGGGCGGAACCGTGGACGTAGAGGTAGCCCTCTTCCCGGTGCGACCGCGGCCGCTCGGCAAGGAACTCCCAGCGGCGGGCGACCAGGTCGCGATCGCCGGGGCCGTTTTCGAGTTGCGCTCGCGTCCAAAAGATAGCCCGCTCGGCGGAGGCGTTGAACCCTTCAGGGTCGAACATCGCGCCCTGGTCGTGGTTGCCGAGCAGAACCAGCTTGCACTCCATGACCATGTCAACGCATTCGCGGGGGTTGGGCCCGTAACCGACGACGTCGCCCAAACAATAGACTTGCTCAACGTTCTGCTGAGCAATGTCCGCTAGCACCGCCTGGAGGGCCTCCAGGTTGCTGTGAATATCGCTGATGATCGCCTTCACGCCGGGCCTCGACCGCGGGGCGGTGGCTGCACCACGGACCGGTTGCCGCCCCGCCGAAGCGCAGTGCGGCCCACTTCCCGTGGCAGCATAATCCTGTACTGTACTGATTCGCCGGAAAAAGTGTCAAGGGAACCGGTTGGGAAGGTTAGCGAAGGTCGCCCCCCCGCCGCTGCCTTTACCGATACAGCCCGCGGAATTGGCCGGCTGTTGCGCCTCCGTCAACCTGCTCGTCGGCTGCCGGCTTGACAGTTTTCCGGACGGCCACTATCGTCCGCCCGTTTTTGGAATGGAGTCGAGCCGTGGCCGGAGACCCGCCATGCAGCTGATCGCCCCGGACTTGTACACCGAAGTCGGCCAACTCTCCGGCGGCGCGTGCGCGCTCGGTCTGGTCGTCGCGGTGTTGCTCTGGCTGACCGGCTGGTGGCAGCATCGCTTCTGGCTCGTTGCGAGCCTGACGACCGCGGCCGGTGTCGTCGGACTCCAGCAAGGTCGTTCTGCGGGTGTCCAGCCGCTCGTCTGCGGGCTGCTCGCGGCCCTGGCCGCCGGGCTGATCGCGATGGAACTGTCGAAGGTTCTCGCCTACGCCGGTGGCGGGTTGGCCGCGAGTCTCGTGATCCGCGCCTATTTACCGACCGTCGAGCCATTGGTCGCGTTCCTGGCGGGAGGGCTGCTCGGCGTCGTGATGTTCCGCCTGTGGATGCTGACGCTAACCAGTTTTCTCGGCACCCTGCTCGGGACATTTTTCGGTCTGGCGATGGCGACCCGAATGCATTTCGTCGACGGGGCGGCGGTGGTGCTCGCCAAGGGGACGCTGCTGAATTGTGTGGTCGGCGGCGGGACGCTCGCGGGCATCCTCGTGCAGGCCCGGTTTGACTCGTGGCGAGCCGGCAGCAAGACGCGGAAGAAGGCCAAGCTTATGGCGACCCTCAACGAGGCGGAACGCACCGCCGTCTCGAAGGCGTCCGCCCCGAAGGGGGCCGCCTCATTTTGGGGCAAATTCCGGCCGCGGAAGGCCGGTTGATCAAGTCGGCAATGCCCTAGCGGTCCCGCCCGCCGGTTGTTACCTTACCCCAACGTCCAAAGTGACTCGCTACAGACCAGGGGTAGGAAGCCCGGAGTCGTGGGCATAGGTCCCATAGGTACCAGTCGTCCTATAGGTCCAGGCCCCCGCCGCCGATTCCTGCGGCGCATGCTCTACATGCAAGTCGATGTGCCGATGCAGCGCCTTCCGGTCAGCAATTGGCTGCTGATCGGGGTCACCGTATTGGCCAGCGTGCGCCTGTTCCTCGCGGACGGTCACGCCGGCAGCCGCGGCCGGCCGGATATCGACTTCGACCCGCAAGTGATCCGCCAGCTCGAGAACTCGCGACTGACCAACGACCAGCGCCAGGAGATTCTCAAGCGGGCCATCCGGGTCGGCGAACCCGTCCCGAGCTTTCAGTACGCTCTCAACACCGACCCGGGCGACTTTCGGCCCTGGCAACTGGTCACGTACCTCTTCGTCCATGCCGACGTCTGGCATTTGTTCGGGAACATGCTGTTCCTGTTTTGCTTCGGCAACGCGGTCAATGCGAAGCTCGGCCATCTGCCGTTCGTCGGGCTGTACCTTCTCTGCGGCGTCTTCGCCGGGGTCGGCTGGCTCGCGTTCGGAAGCGAAGGCCCGCTCGTCGGCGCGTCCGGGGCGATCTCCGGGATCACCGGCGTCTTCCTGGTGCTGTACCCGCTCAACAGGATTGCCATTTGGGACATGTTCTGGATGTGGATTACGGGCGACGCGCTCCATTTCCCGTCGTGGGTGTTCATCGTTTTTTACATGGCGATGGACTTCGTCGGCACGTTGACCGCCTGGGGCGGGAGCGTGGCCTACGTCTGTCACCTGGCGGGCGAGACCCTGGGGATCGCCATCGCGTTCGCGCTGGTCCGGGCCGGGCTGATCAGTTCCGGTCGCGGCGAGAGGAACTTGCTGGAGATATGGGGCATCGTTGAAGATAAAGGGCGCCGCCGACGACGGGCGCGTTTCGATTTGCCGCCCGCGGAGCCCGAAGGCCTCCTCGACAGTTGACCGAGCCAGCCCATGCCAAGCGTCGCCGATATCACGTCCGCACTGGATTCCCTTCTTTCACCCGAATTGGCCGCCGACTGGGACAACGTCGGACTGTTGCTGGGCGACCCGCGGTCGGACGTACGTCGCATTCTGACCTGCTTGACGGTCACATCGGACGTTGCCGAGGAGGCCGTGACGCTCGGCGCCCGGTTGATCGTCACGCATCACCCGATTCTATTTCGCGGCGTGAAACGATTGACGACGGAGACGGCGGAAGGGCGGGCTTTACTCACGCTCGCCCGGGCCGGCGTCGCGGTCTACAGCCCGCACACGGCGTTCGACAACGCCCGCGGCGGCATCAATGACCGTCTCGCCGGCAAGCTCGGCCTGTCGGACGTGCGGTCGCTACGTTCCCGCGACGGGCCGTGGACGTGTAAGATCGTCGTCTTTGTCCCGGAGAGTGACCTGCCAACAGTCTCGGACGCCATGTTCGCCGCCGGGGCGGGCGTGATCGGCGAATATCGCGAGTGCAGCTTCCGGCTTGCGGGAATCGGAACTTTTTTTGGCGGCGACGCGGCCAATCCGACCGTCGGCCAAAAGGGTCGCCGCGAAGAGGTGAGCGAATGGCGGCTGGAGGTCGTTTGCCCGACGTCCGCGATGGATACCGTCGTAACGGCGATGAGACGGGCGCACTCCTACGAGGAGCCGGCGTTTGACGTGTATCCGTTGCGGCCGGGCCGGTCGCCGCTCGGCGAAGGACGGGTCGGCCGATTGTCGAACCCCACCACGTTGCGGATGTTGGCCGAGACGCTAAAGATGCAATTGCGCTGCGGCCCTGTGCAAGTGGTCGGCGAGTTGGACCGAAAGGTTGAGTCGGTCGCGATCGCGTGTGGGGCCGCGGGCGAATACCTGGCCGACGCCGTCCGGGGCCGCGCGGATGTGTTCGTCACCGGCGAGATGCGCTTCCACGATTATCTCGCGGCGCAGGCTCAGGGCGTCGCACTGCTGCTGCCGGGACACTACGCGACCGAGCGTTTCGCCGTCGAAGAGATTGTCGATTGGCTCAGCGGCCGCTGGGAGGCCGTCGAAGTGTCCGCGAGCCGGCGCGAGACGGACCCGGTGTCCTGGGTGTGAACCGTCCGCCAATCGAGCCAACGAATCACGCCCCAAGTCACTGCCGCGCCGCCGACGAAGACCCAGTACTGCGGCACCATCCGCAACATCCACGGCCCCTTCCACCACATCAGCGGCGCCATCGCCGCGCCCCAAAGGCTCAGCACGACGAAGTCGCGGCGAACGTGCGGGCGCTCACGCAGGAAAATGGCCAGGATGAAATAGCCTGGCGCCAACAGCGGCACGAACCAGCGAACGGAGCAGCACGCGCCCGAGTAGTTCGTCGAGGTTGCAGAGTACAAGAGCCAGACGCCGAGACACCAACCCACCGCAATGACCAACTCCGGCCACTCGCCTGTATGCCGCTTGCGTCCTAGCGCACACAGACACCAGAGGGCGGCCGGCACCGCGAGGTACAGCGCCAGGTTGTGGCCGAGAAAGCCGCGCTTTCCCACCAACAGATCGATCGCATACAAAACGCACGCCCCGACGCCCGCGTGGTTCCAGCCGCCGGTCATCGTCGTCGCGTCGAACGGACTGCCCGGCCAATTCAGGTACTCGGGGTTCGCGTTCGCCGGCTTCCACGTTCCACCGATGAGGTAGTTCAGTGCGTGATGCGATGCGACGCAGGGCAGGGCGGCGGCCGCCATGATCACCG
>DATJGQ010000831.1:0-3082 GCA_035494815.1 Gemmataceae bacterium | reverse complement strand
TCCGCGGCACGGACAAGAACGACCACATCCACGTCAACCGCCGCGTCGGCCCGGACGGGCCGGAGGTCGTCGCCGACATCAACGGCCAGGTCATCGCAGGGGGCTATTCGGGCGGCGAAACGGTGAGCGTGTTCGCGGGCGACGGCAACGACCAAGTCGAGATTGACCCGAGTGTCACCACGTGGAGGGCCGAGCTGTACGGCGAGGACGGGAACGACCACCTGACCGGCGGGGTGCTCGGCGACCGGCTCGACGGCGGCGACGGCAACGACGACCTGGACGGCGGCGCGGGTGACGACGAGTTGATCGGCGGTCGGGGCCGCGACCGCTTGGACGGCGGCGCGGGCGCCGACCGGATCCGCGCGGGAGACGGCGAGAGCGACGTCATCTTCGCCGACTTCGCGGACCTGCTGCTCGACCTCGACGCGTCGGACGTGGTGATCCGGCGCCGCCCATGAAACGCGGGGAGGACAAGCAGAATCCGACGGATGCCGTGAAGGAGTGCGCACGCGGCCGGCCCACGTTGGGACGGCCAGGACCAGACCGCTATCTGCCCTTTGCAGGAGACGCATCGATGTTGTCAAATTGGTCACACCGTTGGTTTCGTGAAAAGTCCTTGTCGAAGCGCGGCCAGCGCAGGAAGGGCCGATGCCGTCCCCGGCTGGAGCAACTCGAGGAACGCGCGGTGCCGACGATTACTCTGCCGAACATCCCGACCTGGGTCGACCAAGGCCCGGGGCCAAGCAGCGCGGGGCTATTCAACGCGATCGCCGGCGGGCCGGTCTCGGGTGCCATCGAGGCCGTCGCGGTAAACCCCAACCAACCGGGAACGGTTTTTGTCGGGAGCGTGAACGGCGGCATCTGGCGGACCAGGAACGCCACGCCGGGAACCACCCCGACCTGGACGCCGTTGACCGACCAGTTTCCCGCGCTGTCGATCGGGGCGATCGCCTTTGCCCCCAACGATGTCAACGTTCTTTACGCCGGCGCCGGACACACGAGCAACCGCGAGAGCGAGCGCGAGCGCGAGGACGGGCCCACGATCGGGTTACTGAAGAGCACCGACGGCGGCAACACGTGGAGCTTCGTCAATGACCTGGGCGTCCAGAATCCCGTGCACAACCTCGCCGTGATTGACACCGGCAACGTGGTCTTCGCCGCGACCGAAGCAGGGCTGATGCGCAGCCAAAACGGCGGCGCGGATTTCACGACCCTTTCGGGGGATAACGTCGCCAACGGCGTGGGGACCGATTTACCGACAGGCTCCTTTACCGACGTCGTCGTCGATCCCGGCAACGCCAATCGGGTCTACGCGGCAGCCCCCGGCGTGGGGGTCTTCCGCAGCACGAACCAGGGCAATACCTGGACGCGGATAAATACGAACGGCATCAGCGGGATCGCGGCGTCCACGACCATCGACCTGGCCATCAGTAATGCCGTCGATGCCAGCGGTTTCCGGCCGGTCTACGCGGCCCTGATCAGCGGCGGCGGCCTCAGCGGCATGTTCCGGACCGCCAACACCGGCAACAGCTGGACGGCCATGGACCTGCCCCGTACGCGGGAGCCTAGCGGCGCCACATTCGGCCTGCATCCCGGCGGCCAGGGCGACACCAACTTCTCGATGGCCGCCGACCCGAGCAACCCGTTCATCGTCTTCGTGGGCGGGGATGCCCAACCGATCGGCCCCCCGGGGATCGCTGCGGATGGGTTGTCCGCCGGGACCGGGCGGGTGTTCCGCGGCAACGCGGCCGCCGCCGCGGGCTCCTCCACGGTCCAATTGACAGGCGAAATCGGGCTCCAGTGGCAACAGGTCGTCGGTTTCAATGCCAGCCTCACTGCGCCGCACCCGGACTCGCGGGACATGGCCTTCGACGGCTTCGGCAACCTCCTGGAGACCGACGACGGCGGGATCGTCCGGCTCGTCAACCCGAATAACGTGTCCGGCTCGGGCAACCGCCGCTGGGAATCGGTGAACGGCAACCTGGCGCTCACGGAGTTCAATTCCGTGGCCTACAACAGCGCCGATCACCGCATCCTCGGCGGCAGCCAGGACAACGGGACCACCGACCAGACCGCTAGCATCACTGCCGCCAGGGCCGACCGTCTCGCCTGGCAGAATCTTTTCTTTGGGGACAGCGGCGTCGTACAAGTGGACCCGACTAACAAGACTTTCCTGGGAGAGTCGAACGCACTGCGCTACTTCGCCACGTATAACCTGGGCCAGATCGATGTTCCCCTGATCGGAGACATCACCCGCGGGTTCTTCCGCCAAGGCGTCCGCGACCCGGCACCCATTCCCATCGCATTGCGGATCAACAACTCGGGCGCGATTCTCGGCATCGGAGGAAGAACCCTGACCGGGTCCGGCATCATGTCCGGCGGAGTCTTCGACAACACGCTCCAGTTCTACAACCCGTACGCCATCAACGCCGTTGAGCCGCAGCGCATGCTGATCGGGACGGACTACCTCTACGAGTCGAACGACCGGGGCGACGACCTGACCTCCTTGGGCGGCCTCGTGGACCTGAGCCACAACTTCATCGACGAGGACGGCGACGGCATCGACGGCCCGCCGTTGCCCTTCCTCCCAGCTCTTCCCGACCCCGATGAGGTCAGGCCCGCCGGAGCGGTGGGCACGGTGACGGCCATCGTCTACGGAGGCCGTCTCAACGGCACCAACCAGCCTCAGCTCGCCTATGTCGGCACCCGGGGCAACGGCCCGAGCGGAGCGTTCCTCTTCAGTCGTACGACCAACATCGGCACCCCCTTTACCCCGGTCAACGCGTACCCCGGCGGCCCGGTTCGAGATATTGCCGTCGATCCGGAGAATTGGCGGACCGCGTTCGTCCTCGACGATAGCAGCCGCGTCTGGCGCACGACCAACGGCGGCGGCAACTGGGTGGAGCTTACCGGCGACCTGCTCGACCCGACGTTGCTCAACCTTCCCGACCTCCCCGGCCGGCCCCACATCGTCACGGACATTGACGCCGACCTGGAGACCATCGCGGTGGTCGGTACGGGTGCCAACGCGGTGCCCGTCGTTGGGGGCCTGGGCGGCGTTTACCGGCTTGACCTGACGAAC
>DATJGQ010000830.1:0-3842 GCA_035494815.1 Gemmataceae bacterium | reverse complement strand
TTGGGGCGACCGGTTCGTCGGCGAGGACCGTGTCGGCCGCGACGACCGCGGTGAGATCCGCTCGTTCTTCGGTCTGCGTGCTGGGCATGCGCACGTTCGTGGGTTAATGGGGCGAGTGCAACGGCGAGTCGCACATTCTACAGATAGCCCACGTTGCGGCGCTTTGCCAACCGGCGAGAGTTATGCTCTCGCGCTAAACCGCGGAATCTGGAGCGGTTTCAGTCCAGCTGGAAGGGACTGTCCGGGCGATCTTCGTGCCGAATTTCGTCCACCGGTTCCTTTCGGCCCCAACCTTTGTAGAGACGATTTGCGGCGTTCAGCACAATCCCGACTTCCGAACCGACGTTCTTGTACGCGTGGACCACTCCCACGGGAACGACCAGGGCCATCGGCTCGCTGGCGCCGACGACGCGGGTTTCGACGTGGCCGTAAGTCGTGGACTTCGGCCGGTTGTCCCAGGTGTACATCTTGAAGTCCGACGGCCCGATGAAGCAGAAATAGTCGGCCTGATCGACGTGCTCGTGCGGACCGCGGGCGACGCCGGGTTCGGTCGCGGAGATGTAGCACATGACCGGGTGGAACTCGGCGGCCAGTTCGTCGTGACGGAACAGTTCGCAGAGCCAGCCGCGCTGGTCGTGAAACTTCTTGAGCGGCCGCCAGATGACGCCCTCGATGGGGCCGGGCTTGAACTGCATGGGTGAATCCCTCCTGGAAACGATGACAAGGTGACAAGGTGACAAGGTGACAGGTCTTTCTCTCCTTGTCACCTTGTCACCTTGTCACGTACTGGGCTGACCCTCCGCGAATAACGTCGGCCCGGTCGCCACGCGGCGCCGTCTCGGTCGTTCCGGCGGGTCGACGATCGGGACGCGGCGCGGGCCGGCGTCGAGGCGGTGATGGGCCTCCAGTTGCGCGAGGACAGCGGCGGCCCGGTCGAGGACCGGCATCGGCACGCCGGCCAACTGGGCCACGTGGATGCCGTAGCTCTTGTCCGCGCTGCCGGCGGCGATGCGGTGCAGGAATACCACCGTCCCGTCCTGTTCGCTCACCAGGACGTTATAGTTCCGCAGGCACGAAAGGGTGTCGGCCAGCTGCGCGAGTTCGTGGTAGTGCGTCGCGAAGAGCGACCGACAGCCGACCGCGTCGTGCAAGTGCTCAGTGATCGCCCAGGCGAGCGAGACGCCGTCGTAGGTGCTCGTGCCGCGGCCGATCTCGTCGAGGATGACGAGACTCTTGGCGGTGGCGTTATTGAGGATGTTCGCCGCCTCGGTCATCTCGACCATGAACGTGCTCTGTCCGCGGCTCACTTCGTCCGAGGCGCCGACCCGGGTGAAGATGCGGTCGGTCATCCCGACGCGGGCCTTCTTCGCCGGCACGTAGCTGCCCATGTGCGCGAGCAGCGTGATCAGTGCGACCTGGCGGATGAAGATGCTCTTGCCCGACATGTTCGGCCCGGTGATGAGCCAGAACCGGCCGTCGTCCGGCGAGAGCCTCACGTCATTGGGGACGAACGTCCCCGGCGGGAGCGTCTGGTCGAGCACCGCGTGCCGGCCGGCGGTCACTTCCAGCAGCGGCTCGTCGCACAACTCCGGGCGGACGTAGTTACGGGCGGCGGCGAGTTCGGCCAGCGCCGCGAGCAAATCGAGCGTGGCGAGAGTGTCGGCCGTCGCGAGAAGGCGCGAGGTCTGCGCGGCGACCCGTTCCCGCAATTGCAGGAACAGGTCATATTCGAGCTGGTAGATCTTATCCTGCGCGCCGAGGACGCGTTCCTCGTGCTCTTTGAGTTCCGGCGTGATGTACCGCTCGGCGTTTTTGAGCGTCTGCTTTCGCTGATAATCGCTCGGCACGCGGCCGGCGTTCGCGTGCGTCACCTCGATGTAGTAACCGAACACCTGGTTGAAACCGACCTTGAGGCTGGCGATGCCGGTGCGAGTGATCTCCTGCGCCTGGAAGCGTGCGATCCAGCCTTTGCCGTCGCGGGCGACGGCGCGGACGGCGTCCAGGTCGGCGTTGAACCCGTCGCGGATGACGCCGCCCTCGCGCGGCGTTTGCGGCGGGTCGTCCACGAGCGCGGCGTCGAGGGCCTCGCGCAAGTCCGGGCAGAGTTCCAGCCGGCGTTCGAGGTCGGCCAACAGTGGCGCGGTGCGGCCGGTGATCTTGGCCTTCAGTGCCGGCAGCAGTCGCAGAGTGCGGGCGACGGCGCCAAGGTCGCGCGGCGTCGCCCGGCCGGTGCTCGCGCGGGCGGTCAGGCGCTGCAGGTCGAGCACGCCGTCGAGCAGTCCGCGCAAGTCGGCCCGCACGCGGTGGTCCGTGTGCAACTCCGCGACCGCATCGAGCCGGGCTTCGGCCGCGTGCCGCTCGGCGAGTGGCGCGACCAGCCATTCGCTCAACAGCCGCGCCCCCATCGGCGTGATCGTGCGGTCGATGACGTTTAGGAGAGACCCGTCGCGGCCGCCGTCGCGGAGGGTTCGCGTCAGCTCGAGGCTGCGGCGCGTGACTTCGTCGAGGACCAGGAACTGGTCCGGCCGGAACGGCCGCACCGCCCGCAGGTGGCCGAGCTGCGCTTTGAGCGTCTCTTTCAAATAGAGAACCAGCGCCCCCGCGGCGGTCGCCCCGGGCGTGTCGTCGCGCTCGAACCCGAACCCCGCGAGCGTGGCGACGCCGAATTGCTGACAGAGCGCCTCGCGGGCCGACGGCGGGTCGAACGTCCAATCGGGCCGCTGCGTCAGCGTCTTGGTGCCGGCCGCGCACAGGGTGTCACCCCACGCGGGTTCGTCGCGCTCGGCGATCAGACACTCGGCCGGGGCGACGCGACTAAGATCGTCGGCGAGGCGATCGGGCGACACGTCCGCGGCCCAAAACGTCCCGGCGGAGAGGTCCACCCACGCCAGGCCGAGTCCAGACTTGGTCACGGCGACGCTCGCCAGGTGATTGTTGGACCGGGGGTCGAGCAGCTCGTCTTCCGTGATCGTTCCTGCGGTGACGACGCGGGTCACTTCGCGTTTGACGAGCCCCTTGGCCAGCGCGGCGTCCTCGATCTGGTCGCAGACGGCGACGCGGTGCCCGGCGTGCAGGAGCTTCTTGAGATAGTTCTCGAGTTGATGATGCGGGAACCCGGCCATCGGGACTTGCTTGTCGCGGCTGGTCAGCGTCAGTCCCAGGGCGCGGGCGGCCACTTCGGCGTCGGCGTCGAAGGTCTCGTAGAAGTCGCCCATGCGGAACAGCAGCAGCATGCCGGGGTGCTGGCGCTTGGCCTCCTGATATTGCCGCATCATCGGCGTGTCGCGCGGGTCCATAGTGGGTAGTAGGTAGTGGATAGTGGGTGTTGAGTAGCAAAGTCAGTTCTTCGCTACCCACTACCCACTATCCACTACCCACTCTTTCGTACTTTGGCCATGCGGACCGCCCGGCCCTTGTCCTGATACACGACCTCGGTCATATACGACCGCATCAACAACAGCCCGCGGCCGCAGGGGCGTTCGAGGTTCTCCGGCGCCGTCGGGTCCGGCACGTCGTCGGGGTCGAATCCCGGGCCCTCGTCGGTGATCTGGACCTCGAACCGGTCGGCGTGGACGTGGTAGGTGACGTGGACCTTCTTCGCCCGGTCCATCTGGTTGCCGTGCTTGATGGCGTTGACCAGCGCCTCTTCCACCGCGAGCTTGATGGCGAAGATCTCCCGCTCGCTGAACGCGCTGACCTGGTGCAGGACCTGCTCGATCTCCGACTGAACGCGCCGCGCCTCCGCCAGGTCACTGGCGATGGAGAGCACAAATGGCTCGGGGCTCGCCGGCACGCTCATGAAACCGAGGGCCCTCAGGACTCCAACAGCGGCGAGCCGGCAG
>DATJGQ010000829.1:0-2288 GCA_035494815.1 Gemmataceae bacterium | reverse complement strand
AGGGCCGCCATTGCGGCGACCTCCAAACTCGGGGCGCCGCCCGCGCCGCCTTCCGTGTTCTGTGCCGACAGGCGCTTGTTGAGGTAAGCGCTGATGAAGTCGGCGACGCCGAACGCCGGCGCGGCGCCGACCACTTCTCTCGTCGCGACCGCTTCTTTGCCGATCGCGTCCACCTGTGCCTGCAGCTTCGCCCCATCGAAAGCCGCTTCGCGGCGGGCGCGCACCGGGTAATAGAACGACTTGCACGCCACGACGCACTCGCGGACGACCTCGTCCGGCAGCTTGATCTCCTGCAGCGAAACGTCCTCGACCGCGATGCCAAACCCTTCAAGGCGCCGGGCGATCGTTTCGTGGATGGCGCTGGCCAGCCCGTCCGCCGCTCCGCCCCAAGCCCCGGCGGACTGCGTATCCGCCTGCGCGCCGCCGGGCGAATGGCCGGGCGTCACGAGCTCCTGCGAAAGCTGGTCCGCAATCAACAAACCGGACCGCGCGCGGGACACCACGAAGCGAGTCTGCTCCTCCGCCAGCACGCGCATCCATTCGATCGCCGCGTTCAGCAGCCGGACGATCGTCGGCTCGGACGGGGAGTCGCCCGATTCCGCCGGACGGGTGGAGGGGGACAGCGTCACGCGGTCGTTTCGGTCGGTGGTCGAGCGCAGCTCCCGGCTCACCAGCAGGTAGAACTTCTCAATGTTGACGATCCGCCACTTCATCGTTCCGCGGATCGTGACGCTGAGGTATTCGCGGGTCAGGACGTTTTCGTCGGCGAACCGCAGGGTCTGAACCTCCAGGGGCACGCGCAGGGCGAGCTCTTCGCCGAGGATCGGGTAAAGGAATCGCACCCCGCCACGCCCATCGGCCAGGTTGTCGTCGCTGAACCCGACGCTCTTATTGCTCAGGATCAGAATGCCCTCGATCGGGTCCCAAGCGATAAGCCGGACAAAACCCCAGAGGATGGGCACATCTTTCTCGGTCAAGACGCGCTGCCGGGCGCGCATGAGCTTCCAGACCTGCTCGCCGACGGCGACGGTGGCCGCCAGGAAGACCACGGCGGCGAGGATCTTCGTATAAATCGAAAATAGCGAGACGACCACCGCCAGAATCCCAACGGCGGCCCATACTACGAGCAGGTAAAGCGACATCTGTCCGAACGTCGAGGGCGGTTGCGGGAAACCGCCCGTCCCCTTGGACGCATTCGTGGCGGGCGGGACAAGATTTGGCGGATGTGGAGCGGCCGCGGCCTGCGGCCCGTCCGTGGTCGGCGGCAGATCGCGCGCAACCGTTGATGCGGCCGCCTCGGGCGCCATTGCCACCCTCGGAACGCGCACGACCGCGCCGCAGGACGGGCAGGTGTATGCACGCCCCCCCTGTTGAATCCGCGCGCGAAACTCCTTGCCGCACGTGCAGTTGAATTCAACTGTGCTCGACTGGCTTTGCAACGAGAAACCCCCGAAGCGGGCACGCGAAACGAAGTGGCGCAATGCTACCCGCCAAGACCCGCAAGCGGCAAGCGATTTTGGAGCGGCGAACCTTTGTGACCACCGGTTTTGGTCGTTCTCGTCGGTGAACCGGGTTTTGGCGTGCAGCCGACGCCGCGTCGTTCCCGCCTCACGACACCAGCGGCTCAATGCACTCCGCCACATCATTCCGCGGGCTGTTGACGATGCGCGCGACCGGCACCGCCTCCAGCTCGCCGTCGGGGTAGGGGGCCATGAGCTTGGCGGCCTCCTGCGGGTCGGTGGCCGGGTCGAGCCACCGGCCGTAATCGGCGGGGCGGAGGATCACGGGCATCCGGTTGTGGATCGGCGTCATCAGGTCGTTCGGCGTCGTGGTCAGGATCGTGAACGTGTCCAGCGGCTCGGCGTCCTTCTCCGGCCGCCAGCGCTCCCAGAGGCCGGCGAACGCGAACACGCGGTCGTCCGGGAAGTGCATCCACATCGGCTGCTTCGTCTTGGGGTCGATCTTCCGCCACTCGTAAAACCCGTCGGCCGGCACCAGGCACCGCCGCCGGGCGAACGCGTCGCGGAACATGCCGGACGCCGGGGCCGTCTCCGCCCGGGCGTTGACCGGCTGGACCTTCGGCATCTCCTTCGCCCACCGCGGGATGAACCCCCACCGCAGCAGCCCCGCCGACCGCCGGCCCTCCTGGTTCAGCCGGACGACCGGCACCGACTGCGACGGGGCGATGTTGAACCGCGGGTGCTCGGTAAACTCCTCGAACGGCAGCTCCGGGACGGCGTCCAACCCGGAAGCGGCGAGATTGACCCGACGAAGGCTGTAGCGGCCGC
>DATJGQ010000828.1:0-5778 GCA_035494815.1 Gemmataceae bacterium | reverse complement strand
CGCGGCTCTGACGAACCAAGACGTAGACGGCGCCGTGTAAAATGGGGCAATGGCCCCCCTCCTCGTCTCGACCGACGACGGCCTCTACTGCCCCGCGGGCGACTTTCACATCGATCCCTGGCGGCCCGTCGACCGCGCCATCCTCACGCACGCCCACGGCGACCACGCCGTCCGCGGCTGTCGACGTTATCTTGCCGCTGCGACCGGCGAACCGGTCTTCCGTGCCCGCCTCGGGCCCGAGGCCGACATCACCCCGGCGAATTACGGGCAACCGATCGACGAAAGCGGTGTCCGCATCTCGCTCCATCCGGCCGGACACATCCTCGGCTCGGCGCAGGTGCGGCTCGAACACCGGAGCGAAGTCTGGGTCGTCTCCGGCGATTACAAGCTCGCCCCGGACGCGACGTGCGAACCGTTCGAACCCATCCGCTGCCACACGTTCGTCACCGAATCGACGTTCGGCCTGCCGATCTACCGCTGGCCGGCGCCGGAGCAGGTGTTCGCCGACATCAACGCGTGGTGGCGGGCGAACGCGGACGCCGGTCGCACGAGCATGCTCTACGGCTACGCGCTGGGGAAAGCCCAGCGGCTGCTCACCGGCCTGGACCCATCGATTGGCCCGATCTATTGCCACGGGGCGGTCGAAGTGATCAACGCAGCCTATCGGGACGCCGGGGTCGCGCTGCCGCCCACGGAACACGCGGTTGCGGCGCGCGGCCGCAGTTGGGCGGGGTCGATGATCGTCGCGCCGCCGCTGGCCCTCGGCACGCCGTGGATGCGGAAGTTCGGCGAGCAGTCGAGCGCCTTGGCATCGGGATGGATGACGATTCGTGGGCTTCGCCGCCGCAAGGCCGTGGACCGCGGGTTCGTCCTCAGCGATCACGCCGACTGGCCGAGCCTTTTGACCGCGATCGCCGCAACCGGCGCGGAGCGCGTCGGTGTTACGCACGGGTACACCGCGGTCATGGCCCGCTGGTTGCACGAGCAAGGGAAAGAGGCATGGATCATGCCGACGCGCTACCAGGGCGAAGTCGATGAGGTTATGCCCGACGCAGAATCGAACCCATGAAGCTCTTCGCCGACCTGTACGCCGCGCTGGACGAGACGAATAAGACGTCCGCGAAGGTGGCGGCGTTGGCGCGGTATTTCGCGGTCGCGCCGCCGGCCGACGCGGCGTGGGCCGTTTTCTTCCTGACCGGGCGGAAGCCGCGACAGGTCGTGCCGTCACGAAAGTTGCGCGAGTGGGCGATCGAGGCGGCCGGGTTGCCCGATTGGCTCTTCGACGAGTCGTATCACGCCGTCGGTGACGCCGCCGAGACGATCAGCCTCCTGTTGGCCGAGCCGACCGGGAGCGCCCCCGAGCCGCTGCACTGGTGGGTCGAGGAGGTACTGCTTCCGTTGCGGAAAATGGAAGAGGCGGAGCAGCGGGTAACGCTCGTGCGGGCCTGGAAGGAGATGGACCGGCGGCAGCGGTTCGTCTGGAACAAACTGATTACGGGCGAGTTCCGCGTCGGCGTCTCGCATCTGCTGGTAACGCGGGCGCTCGCGGGCGTCAGCGGTCTTCCGTCGGCCACAGTCGCGCACCGCCTGATGGGGGACTGGTCGCCGACGCCCGAGTTCTATCAGCGGCTCGTCGGCCCGGAGGACGGCGCCGTCGAGGCGAGCCGGCCGTACCCCTTCTTCCTCGCTTACCCGCTCGAAGCAGAACCGCATACGCTCGGTCCGGTTAGCGACTGGCAGGCGGAGTGGAAGTGGGACGGCATCCGCTCGCAACTGATCCGTCGCGCCGGGCAGACATTTCTCTGGTCGCGGGGCGAGGAATTGGTGACCGAGCGGTATCCGGAGCTGCGAGCGGTGGGCGACGCGCTCCCGGACGGCACGGTCATCGACGGCGAGATTCTTCCCTGGAGCGACCGCGGCGTGCAGCCGTTCGCACAGTTGCAACGCCGCATCGGCCGCAAGACGCTCGGCAAAAAGCTTCTCGCCGAAGTGCCGGTGATCCTGCTCGCCTATGACCTCCTCGAAGCCGGCGGCGCCGACACCCGCGGCCGTCCGTTGGAAGAGCGGCGCGCCCGCCTCGAATCGATCGTCAATGACTGGCGAGCCGCCGGGTTTACCCCGGCGGAGGGTTTATTCCCGAGTCTGCAACTGTCCCCCGTAATCGACGCCGCGTCCTGGGAAGACCTGACTCGACTTCGTCTCGAAAGCCGCTCGCGAAACGTCGAAGGCCTCATGCTCAAGCGGCACGGCTCGCCCTATCGCGTCGGCCGGCAGCGCGGCGACTGGTGGAAATGGAAGATCCATCCGCACACGATCGACGCGGTCCTCATCACCGCTCAGCGCGGCAGCGGCAAGCGGGCGAGCCTCTACACCGATTACACCTTCGGCCTCTGGGACAACGACAAGCTCGTCCCGGTGGCCAAAGCGTACTCCGGCCTGACCGACGCGGAGATCCGTGAAGTAGACGCCTTCGTACGACGGCACACCGTGGAAAAGTTCGGCCCGGTCCGATCCGTGCGGCCGGAACTGGTCTTCGAGCTGGCCTTCGAGGGCATTCAGCGATCGACGCGGCACAAGTCGGGCGTGGCGGTGCGGTTCCCACGCATCCTCCGTTGGCGGACGGATAAGCCGGCAGCGGAGGCAGACACGTTGGAGACGCTTAAAGCGATGCTGCCACCAATTGCAGAGCCGGAAGCGTAAGCGACGGTCATCTGACAGCGGGCCGTCGCTTACGCTTCCGGCTCTGATTGGCGGCATTCCGGCTCTGGTGCCGTCCGCCCGTAATCCCTAAACCAATTAAAAACGCCAGGACGCGCAATGCCCGCTCTGCCCGCTGACACGCTCCGGAACCGCACCTTCGTCGGGTTACTGATCGCCCAGTTCCTCGCGGCTTTCAACGACCAGGCGATTCACGCGGCGGCGATGTTCTTCGCCATCAACCGCAAGACGCTGACCGCGGCCCAGGCCATCTCCCTGATGCCGATCCTCTTCTACGCGCCGTGGGCACTGTTCGTGACGCTCGCGGGTTATTTCGCGGACCGATTCAGCAAGCGGAGCGCCCTGATCTTCTGGAAGGTCGTCGAGATCGCCATCATGGCGGTCGCCACGCTCGGCTTCTGGATGGGCACGCACGGCAACCCGGCCGGGGCGTGGGTCGTGCTCGCCTGCGTGTTCCTGATGGGGATGCACTCCGCGTTCTTCGTCCCGGCCAAGTACGGGGCGATGCCGGAGATCCTGCAGCCGCAGCACCTCTCGCGGGGCAACGGCCTGTTGGAGTCGTTTTCGTTTCTTGCGATCATTCTCGGCACGGTCTGCGGCGGATTGTTGTCCGACTACTTCGACGATGAGAATCAGCAATACTACATCGGCGCGGTGTTGTTCGGGCTGGCGATCATCGGCGCGGCGGCGAGCTTCCTGATCGAACGGCTGCCGCCGGCGAACCGGCACCGGCCGTTCCCGCCGTACATCTATCGGCCGCTCTGGGACAGCCTGCGGACCGTCTGGCGATCGCGGCCGCTGACCTTCGCCTTCACCGGCATCGCCTTTTTCACCTTCCTGGTCGCGTTCATGCGAGCGACGGTATACATGCTCGGCGAGTCGCAGAACCCGCCGTGGAGCGAGTCGTGGACGAGCATCGTCGTCGGTTTCACGTCCGTCGGCATCTTCATCGGCGCCCCGCTGGCCGGCGTGTTGTCCGGGCGGAAAGTCGAGCTCGGTTTGGTGGCGATCGGCGCGGCGGGAATGACGCTCGCCACGGTCGGCGCGGCGCTGGCCATCGATCGGGTCTACGGCCTGGTCGCCTGCATTATCGCGATCGGTTTCTGCACAGGATTCTACCTGGTGCCACTCTTCACCCTCCTGCAACACCGTGCCCCCAAGACGAGCAAAGGCGAAATCGTGGCGACGAATAACTTCGTCAACGTGATCGGGGCCATCGCCGCGTCGGTGATGTTCTTTCTGGTCGTCTTCGCGTTCCAGCGGTTCGGCCTCGCAGAGCAGATCGTGCCCGCGGACGGGTACGCCGCGGGGGCGATGACCGACATCCAGTTCCGGGAAGGCGTGGCGATCCGGCTCACGGTCGAGACGGACGCGGGCCCCCGTCGCATTCCTCCGCCGGGCAAGATCGCGGTCGTCGAGATCACCCGCTCGATCCCCGCCCAGATCGATCCGGACGCCCCGCCGCAGGTGGTCGTGGCCCGCTATGCGAAAAAAGGGACCGAGCACTATCTCGTCCGCACGCAGGGCGAAGACCTTGCACCCGTATTCGATAACTCGCACCTGCCGCAGTACCTGTTCGTCGGCGCCGGCGCGATGGCGCTGTTGACCCTCGGTTTATTGTGGTTCCAGATGCCTGATTTGTTCTCGCGCGCGGGCTGGGTGTTGCGATCGGTCGGGGCAGTCCGGCTGCGGGCGTTCGGGACCGACCACGTGCCGGCGAGCGGCCGGGTCATTCTCGCAACGAATTGTCGGGATGAGACCGGGTGCAGAAACGTCACCGCGGCGACCGAGCGGTCGGTCCGTTTCATCCGCAATAAGTTGAGCGAGGAAGGACTGGAGACGGCGATCCGCGTCATCCGGGGCGGGACGGTTTTGGCGTTGGCCGCGGACGTGGGCGAGGCGACGCTGGCCGGCCTACAGGCGCGGGTCTCGGCGACGGTTCTGCCGGTCTATTACGGCCCCGGCCGGGCCGAAGGCGACACGCATCTGCGGGTCGCGTTCGGCCCGCCGCTGCCGCGCGACGCCACGCCCGCCGAAGTCGCGGCCGCCATCGAGCGGGCCGCGGCGATGCCGGAGGATCTGCATTAGCGCTTAGCCGCGACGCGCGTCTTCGAGCGGATCGCGGCCGCGCAACCGCGCTCCACTCGAAGACTCGCGTCGCCGCTAAACAATCACACCATCCCCCAATACCGCCGTAACCCCCATTCGACGCCCAGCACCGCCACGAACGCCACGAACAGAGCCGGCAAAAACCCCGTCGTCCGCGCCGACCGCCAGTCGGGCCAGTAGACCGCCTTTTGCCGGCCGGCGGCCGGCGACTGTGTCGCCAGCGATTCGAGGAACCGCGGCAGTTCGTCCGCCCGATGGAACTTGCCACCGCCCGCCGCGGCGAGCTTGGTCAGGAAGTCGTGGTCGGCCGCCTGCCGCAACGTCTCAGAGTCGTCCTGAAAGATCAGCACGCGGGCCGACGCCGCCCCGGTGATCGACGAGCCGTCCGTGTCCTTGCCGCGGCCGTTGACGACGATCCGGTACTCGCCGGGCTTGTCCGTCTTCCAGAAGACGCCGCGGCTGCCGTCGCGCTCGCGGGTGACGGGTGTCGGCTCCTTGATCTCGCCCGGCCCCTCGACACGCACGTCGAACTCGCCCTCGGGCAGGTCCAGGCCCGATTTGCCGCGCAGGCCGACCGTGAAGCCGAACTGACTTCCGGCCGGTAATCGCCGCGCATCCGGCCGCACCCAGACGCTGCCGCCCTGGTTTTCCTGCTGGGCGAGGTAGATGACGAGTTGCTTCCAGAACTGGGCATGCTTTTCGGATCCTTCAGTCGAGTTCGGGAACCCGAGGCCGGTCCACAGCCAGGTCGTGTCGACGGCCAGGGCCATTGTGCGGCCTTTGCCGTAGTTCTGCGCGACCATCAGCGGCGAATGGTCCGGCGACGCCGTCACAGCGAGTGGCACCGCTCCCGCTTTAGGTCGGTCCAGCTTTGTGTAGCCATCCAGATGTGGCAGTCGCTGCCAGAGGTGCAGGTTGTCCGCCTCGGTCCGCCCGGACGCGAGCTGCAGG
>DATJGQ010000827.1:0-2604 GCA_035494815.1 Gemmataceae bacterium | reverse complement strand
CACGCCGCGCGGCTGCATCTCGCAGGCGTGGAGCGTGTCCGAAGTCTTGCGAGCGTGGGTGAAGACGATGGCTGTAAGAAGCTGAACCTTTGAGCCCGAAGCGCAAGCGAGGGAGAGGAGTGCCATCCCTCGCTTGCGCTTCGGGCTCAATGTCATCGCTCACGAGTAGGCGCCCGCGCGCCGGCGTCGTTCGCGGGACACCCCGCGGTGCTCGTACCCTTCGGCGATGTGCTCCGCTTTCCGTTTCTGCTTGCCCGTGTATTTCGACTTGTCGCCCCTGGCCATCGTGGTCTCCTTTGCGTTCGGGATGGCGAACTGCCCAGAAGACCGAGGTGCAAGTCGAATGCCTTAGGTCACATATGGCCCAGGAGCGCCATCAACGCTCCTCGGCATGCGCGGCAGCCACCGCCTCGAGATCGGCGACGAGCGGCCCAGCGCCCGGATAGCGATCCTCCGGCCGTTTGGCGAGCATCCGCAGCACCACCGCCTGGAATGCGTCCGGGATCGACTTCTGAAACTCTTTCGGCCGGGACGGCAGTCCGGTGCGGACTTTTGAGATGGTCTCCTCGGTGCTGGCGCCTTCGCACGGGGGGCGGCCTGTCAAAAGGCCATAGATCACCGCACCGACGCTGTACTGATCCGACAAATCGTCGACGGGCGCCTCGGGGTCGGCGTGTTCGGGGGAAAGGTAGGGCAACTCCGCCAGGAACTTCTTCTCCAGCGTCTGTTCCTGCAGCTCACTTCCCATCAGTCCGTCCCAGAGTCCCAAGTCGTTGAGCCGCGCGGGCGAACCGTCGTCCGGTAATAACACGTTCGCGGGCGTGATGTTCGCGTGTACCAGATGATGTTGATGCAACAGTTCGAGGACACTGGCGAGTTGTAACGCGGACCGGAGCGCCGCCCGCCATTTGAACTTCCCGGCCGACTGCCAGCGGCGGATGATCGTCGCGGCACTGTCGCCTTCAACGAGGTCCGCCGCGACCCACACGTATGGGCCGGATTTGCCGACGCCGCGCAGACCGACCAATCCCGGGTGTTGCACCGCTATGCGCTGTTTCATCGCCCGGATGAATCGCTGCATCTCTTCATCGTTGGCCGGGAAACCCGCCGGCAATACCTTGAGGGCCGCCGACTGCTCGATCTTGTCGTGACGGGCGCGGAAGACGACGCCGTAATGCCCGTGGGCCAGCGCGATGCCGACGTCGTAGTGTCCGAGGTAATGTCCGGTCAGCGCCCCGAGTCGCTCCCGCGGCAGGTGCGGCAACTTGCCCGGCTCGGTAGCCGTGCCGTCGATCTTCGTGTCGGTCAGGGCCGACGCGTCGGCCTCCTCCAGCCGGAGGTAGGAGTTACCGACGCGGACGACGTCGCCCGGCTGCAACTCCTGCTGGGCCACTTTCGCGCCATTGACGAGGATGCCGTTCGGTTTGAGTTCGTCGCTGACCGTGATCTTGCCGTCGGCGACGTCCACGTGACAGTGCACGCGGGCGACGAACAAGTCGTGCAGGCAGATGTCGGTATTCTTGCGACTGTTGCCGATGCGGACCGTGCCGACATCGGGCAGGAGAAAGGACTGACCGCGATCGGCACCGTCGATGACCATCAACTGCCTGGGCATGGAGCACCCCCGGGGCGACCAAGGGAGAGGCCACGGCCGTGAAGCTGTGGGCCGGCGAACGGCCATCGCTCGCGCACGAGTCCGGATGAGGACGACCAATCGCGTCCGGTGCGAGGGTAAATGCGAGCGAGGCGGGTGCGATTCCTGACTTGGAGTTTCGCCGGTCCGGTTCCGGCTGTCAAGATGGGCTGACAGGGCGGACGCTAATGGGCATTCCGACCAGGTCTGGCGAGCGGCGAGGTTTATCCCCGTCGGGTGGACAAACCCGCCGCCCGCAGACGTGGCTAGTAGGGAGTTGCCTCGACGCCGCCGCCAAAGGCGGCCGCGTGTACGGCCGCTTCGTGGGCGCCATGGCGACGCAGGATCTGCCAGGCGTCCTCGTTCCGCGAGCCGGCCCGGACCGTCACGAGCGTTCGGCCGGACTTAAACTCGTTCTCGTAAAACTGACTTTCCTCCTCGGGAATGCCGAGGCCGATGAGTGCCCCGAGCACAGTGCCGACCGCCGCGCCGGCGCCGGCGCTGGCTAACAGCGCCGCGAGCGCCCCGCCCGCAATGACCGGTCCCGCGCCGGGGATGAGTCCGGCGGCGACCGCGAGACCCAGACCCGTGCCAGTGATCGCCCCGGCGGCGGCGCCGATCCCCGCTCCCTCCTCCCAGCGGGACTGCGTTGGATCGTTTACGACGCCGGTCTCATTCGCGGTGACCGTGCGACTGAGGATGCCGATCTCATCGTCGCGGAAGCCGGCGTGACGGAGCTCACCGATGGCTGCTTCGGCCTGGCGGTAGTCGTCGAACACGCCGACAACGGCCGCGGGATTGGTGTTGGGAGACATCATATGCCCCTTCGATGTCCGAGCGCCAGCCGCATCCGGGGTGTCGCCCGCCGCCCGGCCGGCACCGCGGCGGACTAGGGTACTTTGCCGCAAATCAGGGGCCAGAATTGAAAGTCAGAGCCGCGACCGTAAGGGAGCGGGATCGTCAGAGCCGCG
>DATJGQ010000826.1:0-4466 GCA_035494815.1 Gemmataceae bacterium | reverse complement strand
CCGGCCGCTCGGAGCTATGGTTCGTCGTCCGCTCCGCCCATCCCGGCCGGGACACCAAGATCCTTCTGCAGCTCGCCACCAACACGTACAACGCTTACTCGAACTGGGGCGGCTACAGCCTGTACGCTTTCAACGGCCGGTTCGGCGCTCAGGGCCGGCGCGTCTCCTTCGACCGCCCCGTGCACACGCAATTCCCCCGCTGGGAGCAGCCGTTCATCCAATGGGCCGAGCGGGCCGGCTATAAGCTCGACTACGCCGTCAACAGCGACTTGGAGTTCCGTCCCGAGCTGCTCAAGAACTACCGCCTGGTCCTGAGCGTCGGCCACGACGAGTACTGGTCGGCCACCATGCGCGATCATTTGGAGGCGTTCATCGCGGCCGGCGGCAACGTGGCGTTCTTTAGCGGCAACACCTGCTGCTGGCAGGTCCGGTCCGAAGACGCCGGCCGCGCGCTCGTCTGTTGGAAGCAGTCGTACAAGGACGATCCGCTCTACACGACCGGCCCGCCCGCGCTGGTGAGCAGCCTTTGGAGCCACCACCTCCTCGGCCGGCCGGAGAATCGGCTGACCGGCGTCGGCTTCCTCTGGGGCGGCTACCGCAAGAGCCATGGACAGTTCATGACCGAGAAGGCCGAGTTCACCGTCCACCGCCCCGGGCACTGGCTGTTCGATGGGACCGATCTCAAGCGCGGTGACACCTTCGGCGGCAAGGACTCGGTGGTCGGCTACGAGTGCGACGGCTGCGAATTGACCTGGCAGAACGGCGTGCCATCGCCGACGCACCGCGACGGCACGCCGGAAGGGTTCGAGGTGCTGGCCGCGTGTCCGGCCCGCTGGCACCCGGACGACTGCGAATGGTACGACCAATGGGAGAAGGGCCGCACCGGCCAGGCCGTCATGGGCACTTACACCCGCGGCGGAACGGTGGTGACGGCGGGCACGATCAACTGGTCCCACGGGCTGCGCGGCGGCGACCCGGTAGTCGTCCGGGTCACTCGTAACGTGCTCGACCGGCTGGCGAAGTGACGGGTCCGGGAACGACATGACGGCGGCAGATGATTCGGGGCGTCCAGGCACGATAGAATTGGAACCTACTATGAGCACGCTCGCTCCCGCACCACTCACAGTCGGGCAGGAAACCCGGTCGCCCGCCGCATCCCGCCCTCGGGCGGGAGCGCTTCCGGCGACCGACCGCCTCGTCTCGCTCGACGCCTACCGCGGCCTCATCATGCTGACGCTCCTGGCGGGTGGCGTCTTCCATTCGCTCAAAGACCACCCGACCTGGCACTGGCTCTACGTGCAGAACGAGCACGTCGCCTGGGAAGGCTGTGTGTACTGGGACCTGATCCAACCGTCGTTCATGTTCATGGTCGGCGTGGCCATGCCGTTCGCGCTGGCGAAGCGGGCGGCGAAGGGCGAGTCGTGGAGGCGGCAGTTTTTGCACGTCCTGGTCCGCGCGCTGAACCTCGTGCTCGTCGGCGTCCTCCTCGACAACTTCGGCGCTCAGACCTGGAGCATCGGCTTCATGCGGGTGCTGCAGCAAATCGCCTTCGGGTACGTGGTCGCCTTTTTCGTCGTCGGCCGGACGTTCCGGACGCAGGCGTTGACGGCCGCGGGGATCCTGATCGGCTACACGGTTCTCTGGACGTTCAACCCGTGGAACGGCCCAGGCGGCCCATGGGCGCGGAGTTATGACAACGTCGGCGGTGCGTTCGACCGCTGGCTGCTGGGACGCAACTACTCCGGTTATTACGTCGGCATGAACGCCATCCCGTCGTCCGCGACGATCATCTTCGGCGTGATGGCCGGCCAGTTCATCTTGAGCCGTAAGCCAGCGCGGCAGACGATGCTCACGCTGTTCGCCGCGGGCGTGGGCGGCATCGCCGTCGGTCTGGCGGCCAGCCCCTGGGTGCCGCTCATCAAGCGCATCTGGACGCCGAGCTTCGCCGTGTATGCTGCCGGCTGGACGACGCTCATGCTGCTGGCGTTCTACGCGGTCATCGAAGCAGCCGGGTGGAAGGTGTGGTCATGGCCGCTCGTCGTGGTCGGGATGAACTCCATCGCCGCCTACGTGATGGGCAACGCGTTCGGCGGCTGGTTCCGCAGCCTCAGCGGCGGCTGGGTCGCCTGGCTGAAGGAGCCGCTCGGCCCCGCCTGGTTTCCCGTTTTCCAGCACGTCCTATTCGCCTGCGCCGCCTGGGCGGTACTCTACTGGCTCTACCGCCGGCGGATCTTTTTCAAACTGTGAGGCCGACACACTCGGTCCGCGCCGCTGGGCCAAGTCAGACGTCGAACTCGATCGTGCGGCTCGATTCGTTTTTGGTCGCGAGCGTCCTTACCACCGCCCGGACTGTGTGTCGGCCCGGCGCCGGTTCCGGCAGGTGGAACTGGTGATAATGATCCGCCGGTCCGGCGCCGGTCGGCCGCTTCTTCGTGACCAGCGTCGGCGTGACATCGCGCGCGTCCACCGCGAGTCTCACGAGTTCGGTGATCGGCTGTTTCGGCTGGCCCTGCGTGGTGTTTTCCCACGCGCACCGCACCCGGATCGTCACGCCATTGTCGGGGGCCGCGGTCTCGAAGGGGTCGCCCGGCTTGACGGCGACAATCGATACGAGCGGTCGTTGAATCGCGGGGTTGTCCCACCACCGCCAGTCTGCCTCCCGGCGCCGGACGAATTCGACCACCGTGGTTGACCCGCCGTGCATCCACGTCTTGTGGCGGCTGACGGCGTCGTGCCGGGCGGCGACGACCCAGTTGTTCTTCAGCGCGGTCAGCCATTCGTCCCACGTCGCCGCACGGGCCAGGAACAGAGTGCGGAAGCCGGTGGTCATGTCCGCGAACCACCACGGCTCCGGCCCGTGCGCGTCTTGTAAGCCGATGAACGGAATCTGTCCGCGGTAGTGGTTGAGCCACGGCTCGCTGTTGGCGAAATCCGGGTTTCCGAAATGGAACGTGCTGATCGCCGCGTAGCCGCCGCGGCGCAGCGAGTCGTCGAGGTAGAAGCGAACCAATTCCTCGTTCTCGCCGAACTGCCAGACGAGGTGCCCGCCGGCTTTACGCAACGGAGCCAGTCGCCGGTCGCGGTAGGTGTCCCACGACACGGCCGGGCCGGTGACCGGCGCGCCGAAGTCGGAGCCGGGCGGGGCGATGATGTCGCTCGTATGGCTGTAGGTCCCCAGGCCGGCGACGCTGACGAAGCAGCCATACTCCTCGTTGGCGACGAAGAACTTGACCGGGACCTTTTGCTGGTCGGCGAGCTGCTGGGCGCGGGCGATCCATGCGGGCTTGGCGTTCTTCGCACCCCACATGTCGATGCGTAACGCGCGGGCAAGGTCGACGGCCTCGGCCGGGCTGCCCTGGCCGTGTGCTTGGATCTGGATGCTAAACACCTGCAGTTCGGTAGACAGCACCTGTGATCGGGGTGGCGGCGCCAGCGGCGGCGATGCCTCTAGGGCGTCGAGCGCGGCAAGGGCGTCGACGGCGTAGTAAGTCGCGACCGGGTTGGTGGTCCAGCCGGGCCGGTCGGCGAACCCGCCGTCGGGCGTCCACAGAGACCGCAGATAGGCGACGCAGGCCGAGCGGTCGGCCGGGGCGGCGCCGAGTAGTTTCAGGGCACTGGCGGCCGCCCAAGTGTAGACCGCCGATGGCGCGATTTCGGATTTCGGCTGGATCGTGAACCCGCCACCGCGCCGCTGACACGCCCGCAGCCAGGCGATGGTTTCCTCTTTCTTCTCCTCGGCCCGGCCGAGTGCCCGCAGTGCTTGCAGGCCCCAGAGGGTGTTCATGGCGTGGCCGTCGCTGCCGTCGGCCGCGGGCGTGTGGTTGAAGCTGCCGTTCGGCCGGTGGCGGGCGGTCAGGTATTCGATGAACTCCGGGGTCAGGTCCGTTAGCGGCAGGCCGAGCAGCGCGCGGCAGGTAAACGCCGTTAGTTCGTTGTGGAAAACCGGGTAGCCATTCGCCTCGTACTGCTTCGGGTACGCCGACGGCTTCTTCCAGCCGCGGACCAGGTCGCCGAACGACCCCGCGTCGGCGCCGAGCCAGACGAGGGTCTGAATCTGCTGATACTCGAACACGCGGATGTCGCGCTCGAGTTTCTTGAGCCGGAATGGGTGGTGCGTGCGAACGAACTCGGCGAGCCGATCCTTGTGCGGCGGCTCCATGCCCAGCGCGCGGTGGCAGCCGACGACCGCGAAGGTCGGCGTCAGATGCGAGTCGGGTTGGTCGTCCCACGCGTAGCCGCCGTCGGGCCGGCCCAAGGTCGCGAGGTAGTCCAGGACCACCGTGTGCCACGCCGGCCGTGGTTGGGTGGGAGCTTCGCGTGGGAGTAGCGCGCTCAGGCCGGCCGCCGCCGAGGCTTTTAACACTGTTCGACGGTCTGGACACGAAGGCATGTCAGTTGATCTCCAGTCGTATGACTGTCCGCTGTAAGCAGAATCCGGCGGTCGGGTGCCAAGCCCACCGCGTTTC
>DATJGQ010000825.1:0-2849 GCA_035494815.1 Gemmataceae bacterium | reverse complement strand
AGTTGAGTGGTGGAGTAATAGAGTGGTGGAGTGCGGGTTTACTTTCCCGCTTCTCACTCCACCACTCAACCACTCCATCACTCAATCACATCTTCTGCCTCCCGCTGATCGCGTCGGCGAGGATATTGCGGTTGGCGTATTCGATGCTGCTGCCGGCGGGGAGCCCGCGGGCCAGCCGCGTAAGGCGCACGTCGGGGAAGCGGGCGCCGATCAGGCTCTGCAGGTACAGGGCGGTCCCGTCCCCCTCCATCGTCGGGTTGGTCCCCATGATCACCTCACGGATTTGCCCGGACGCCAGGCGTTCGAGCAGGGGGTCAATCGTGAGGTCGCCGGGCTCGATCCCCTCCAGCGGCGCGATCCGGCCGAGCAGGACGTGGTAAACGCCTTTGTAGAGTGCGGCGGATTCGAGGGCCAACAGGTCCTTAGGCTGCTCGACCACGCAAGCCACCGCTTGGTCGCGCGAGGCATCGGCGCAAATGCCACAAGGATCGCTCTCGGTCAGGTTGTAACAGACCGAGCAATGGCGGATCCGTGTCTTGACGTCGCGGATCGCCTCGGCCAGCTTCATCGCCTCGTCGGGAGTTTGCTTGAGCAGGTGGAAGGCAATGCGCTCGGCCGAGCGCATGCCGATCCCCGGCAGCCGGGCGAGTTCCTGCATCAGGTTTTGAATGCTCTGCGTGTAGCCGTTCATCTGACGGCATTATAGGGGAGCGGTCGTGAAGTTTGGACGCGGGCGGACGGCACGAACAGGGGCAGGAGCCGCGTGCCCGGTTTGCTCGCCAACGCCCGGCGGGGCAGTCGCCCTCGAGCGACCGCCCCGCCCGTTCAGCGGGAGGGTTCTGCGTGCGGCACGCGGGTGAGCCCCGCCCGTCGCTTAGTGCCCCTTCTTGGCCGGCGACTGCTTGATGAGCTTCTTCATGAGCTCCTTCAGGTTGGCGATCACCTGCGCGCCCTGGGGCGGCAGCTCGGGGACGTTGGCCGCCGGCCCCGATGCCGGGGCGGGCGTCGGCGACACCGTCGGGGTCACCGTCGGCGACACGGTCGGTGCGAGCGTGGGCGCCGGAGCCGGAGCCGGAGCCGGGCTGAGCGACATCGAGGCGGCGGCCGCGGTCATGCCCGAGCTGTCGGACATCACGGGGACACCCACGTTGCCCGTGACGTTCACGTCGTTGGCGCCGGCGCCCAGGTACATGACGACCTGCGAGACGCTGGACGTGTCGAAGGACATCGACCCGCCGGGCAGGAAGTCGCCTTTGAGCCGCAGCGAGTTGCCCTGGCGGCTGACCTGGACCTTGTCGGCCCCGGCCGTGCCGACGACCTGGAGCACGCCGCCGACCACCCGCGCGCCCGTCACATAGGCGATGGCGGTGGTGGTGGCGGAGTCCTTCCCGTCCGACAGCGTGATCTTGATCACGAACACGCCGCCGGTCGTGTACGAGTGGCTGGCCGCGAGCGACCCGTTGCCGCCGGACTCGCTGATCGACGCGGACGACGTCTTGCTGCCGTCGCCCCAGTCGATCACCGCGCTGTGCACGTCCTTGATCCCGAGGTCCGTAAACAGGCCGCTCACGCTGACCGACTGGCCGATCTTGGCCGAGCCGACCGTCGCGGCGGTGGTGCTGAAGGAGGTCAGGACCGGCGGGACGTTCTTCACGGTCACGGTCGTGCTGTAGTCGGTGGACATCCCGTCGGGGTCGGTCACGCGGCCGTGGACGACGAACGTGCCGTCCTGGGCGAACAGGTGGGCCGCGCTCGGCGAGCTGCCGGAGGTCTCGAAGACGCCGTCGCCGTCGAAGTCGAAGCTGTACGTCAGATTCGCCAGGTCGGCGGGCGAGGGGTCGGCCGCGCCGGCCAGGTTGAAGTGGACGGTCGAGCCCTCGGTCACGGGGCAGTCGTTGGTGAACGCGTTGCACGTGGGGGCCACGTCCTTGACCTTGACGGTGCTCGTGTATTCCGTGAAGTCGCCGTCCTGGTCGAAGACCCGGCCGTGCACGATGAACGACCCGCTGTCGTTGAACACGTGCGAGGCCGACGGGTTGGCGCTGGGCGCCGAGAAGCCGTCGCCGAAGTCGAAGCTGAACTTGAACCCCGCGGCCATGTCGGCCGGGGAGGGGTCCATCAGCCCGCTGAAGAAGACGGTCGCGCTGCCGCCCTCGCTCGTCGCGCCGTTGTTGGCGAAGGTCGAGGTCGGGGCCACGTTGTTGATGACGACCGGCACCTGGACCATCGTGCTGTTACCCGACTGGTCGGTGACGATCGCGGTGACCATGAACGAACCGCTGTTGGCGGCGTTGAAGGCGAAGTCGGCGCCGTTGGCGGTGCCGTTGCCCATCCACTGGAACGTGTAGGTGTCGTTCGCGTCGGGGTCGTTGAGGACCGCGTGGAGCGTGAGCGCCCCGCCCTCGAAGACCGGCAGGGGCGCCGGCACCGAGAAGACGGGGGCCGAGCGGTCCACGATGCCGACATTGAAGCTGCTGACCGCGGTGCCGCCCTTGCCGTCGTCGACCGAGACGGTGACGGTGTGGGACGACTGGTCGTGGTACGTGTGGCTGAGGACGAAGGTCTTGTCCGGGTTGAGCGCCAGCGGCTGCGGGCCGGCGCCGTCGCCGAAGTCCACCGTCGCGACCCAGTTGTCCGCGTCCGGGTCGGCGAACGAGCCGCCAAAGTTCACGTCGGTCGAGCCGGTGGCGCCTTCGGTCAGGGTCGTGTCGCCGGGCATCATCAGGGTCGGGGCCGTGTTCGAGGCCCCGGTGCTCCAGACGCCGCCGCGGAACGAGAAGACGTAGCGGCCCATCACGTCGGAGCCGAAGCTGCCGTGGACCAGGCCCGTGTCGGGGTTGCTGTCGAGC
>DATJGQ010000824.1:0-5188 GCA_035494815.1 Gemmataceae bacterium | reverse complement strand
GACCGGCTTCGGCGTGACGCTCGTACTGCTGCCCTGGTCGACCGCGGTGGCGGCCCTGACCTGGGTGACCGTTCTGGCCGCGACCCGCTATGTGTCGCTGGCGTCGGTGCTCGCCGCGGCAATGATCACCCTGGCGCGGCTCGCGACGGCACCGCCCCCGGCCGTCGATGAAGACGGGGCTCTGACGGCGTTCAGTGTCGTGGCCGCGATACTCGTGGCGGTGCGACACCGGGCGAACCTGACGCGGCTCGCACACGGGACCGAGAACCGCGTCGCCGATTCTCCGAGGCTCATCATGCTCGCGCGCGTTCTGCACGTGTTGGCCGTCGGTTTGTGGTTCGGGGCGGGCGTGTTCTTTTCGTTCGTCGCCGCGCCGGTGTTGTTCGCGACTTTCGATTCGAACTTTGCCGGCACGGCGGTCGGGCCGCTTTTTCCCCCGTACTTCGCTTTGCAGGGCCTGTGCGCGGTAATCGCGCTGGCAACCGCGATCGGATGGAAGACGCGGGATCCTGGCGTGGGTGTGCACCGCTGGCGTGTCGTCGTATTGCTGATCGCCACGCTCGCGGTGCTTGGCGGCTGGCCGGTCGCGGGCAAGGTGAGTGAATTGCGCGCCGCCCGGGAAACGTCCCAAGCCGCCCGCGCGGCGTTCGCGACGTGGCATCTGATGAGTTTGTCGCTCAATATGCTGGCGATCGGTCTTGCGGGGGTGGCACTCGTGCTGACCGCGGCGCTGCCGGAACGGAACGGCCAACCTGACCAGCCCGAAGCGCGAGCGAGGGAGGCGTGAAGTTCGATCTCGCGAATCATCGCTCGCGACTCGGGCTGGTCGGTTTAGGTATGATCTGACGCCGGTTCCTGCTGCGTCAGGCAGTGCAGCGTCCCAAGCCCCCACACCAGATCGACCGCGTGGATGCCGACCACCGTACGATCGGGGAACAGTTCGGCGAGCGTCCCGAGCGCGACGCGGTCCATCGGGTCGTTGAAAGTTGGTACGAGCACGCGGTCGTTGGCAATATAAAAGTTCGCGTAACTCGCCGGCAGACGTGTGCCGGCGAACATGACCGGATCGGGCATCGGCAGCGTGACCACTTCCAGCGGACGCCCTTCCTGGTCAGTCATCCCCTTGAGCCGCTCCAAATTCTCTTGGAGCGGCAAGTAATTCTCGTCCTCGGGGTCGTCCTCGGTGACGATCGCGACCGTGCGGGGGTTGACGAACCGCGCCAAGTCGTCGACGTGGCCGTGCGTGTCGTCGCCGGCGATCCCGCGGTTGAGCCAGAGCACCTTCTTGATCCCCAGAAACTCGCAAAACAGTTTTTCCAACGCGTTCTGCGTGAGATCGGGGTTGCGGGCCTGTTCGGTTCCGAGCAGGCACTCCTCCGTCGTGAGCAACAAGCCTTGGCCGTTGACGTCGATGCTGCCGCCTTCCAGGACGACGCGTTTGCCCTTGACGACCGGCTGGCGGATCGGCCGCCCGAGCAGTTCGGCGACGCGGCCGGCGACGGCGTCGTCCCGCTGCCAATTCGGGTATTTCGCCCAGCCGTTGAAGTGCCAGTCGGTCAGCGCGAGGTCGCCCTTCTCGCCGACAACGAAGATCGGGCAGTAGTCGCGGGTCCAGACGCGGTCGGTCGGCACCTGGTAGAACTCGATCCGGTCCATGCCGATGCCGGCCCGTCGCAACAGCCGCCGGGCCCGCGCCTGCATTTTCGCGTCGGCGACGAGAAGGCAGACGGTCTCGCTCGCGGCGAGGTGACGGACGATCTCCGCGTAGACCCACGGGATGGCGGCGAACTTGCCCGGCCAGTCGGCGGCGTGGTGCGGCCAGGCGATCCACGTCGCCCGGTGCGGCTCCCACTCCGCGGGCATTCGAGAGACGGGGATGGTGGCGGCGGGCATGGAAGCATCAGTCGTTGCGGTGCAATCGTCTGTATTCTACGATGAACTTTCGCGTTGTCCGCGGAGGCGCCGCATCATGGCCGATGTGTTCCGTCCGGCGTTCTGGCTGCGTAACCCGCACGTACAGACGGTACTCGGCGTCTTTTGCAAGGGGAAGGCGTTTCCCCATCGGACCGTTCGTCGCCGAGTGCTGTTAGAAGACGGCGATCAACTGGTCCTGCACGACACGACGCCACCCGGCTGGCAACCCGGTGATCCGATCGGGCTGTTAGTGCACGGCCTGTGCGGGTCGCATCGATCCGGCGGGATCGTCCGCCTGGCGCGTCTGTTATTGCGGCCGGGCGTACGCGTGATCCGGCTCGATCTGCGCGGCACGGGGTCGGGGTTTCGGTGGGCGCGCGGGTCCTACAACGCGGGATGTTCGGCCGATGTCCGTGTGGCCCTCGAGGCGGTCCACCGGCTCGCGCCGCAGTCGCCCGTGTGGCTCGCCGGCATTTCCCTCGGCGCGAACGTGTCGCTGAAACTCGCCGGGGAAGCAGCCGACCGGCCGGTGCCGGGGCTGACGAAGGTCGCCACGATCGCGCCACCGGTTGACCTGGCGGAGTGCATCCGGCTGATCGAACAACCGTGGAACCGGTTCTACGAAGTGCACTTTTTGCGGGACCTGGTTCGCGAGGCGCGGCTTCGGGCCCGCCACTTTCGCGAGCCGCAGCCCTCCTTCCCGCGTCGGTTGTCGCTGCGGACGTTCGACGACCTGTATACTGCCCCGCGCGGCGGGTTCCGCGACGCCAGCGACTATTACGCTCGCGCGTCGTCGGCCCCCTTCGTTTCACGGGTGCAGTTACCGACGTTGATCCTGACCGCCCGCGACGACCCGTTCGTTTCCTGGGAGCCGATCGCTCAGTTACAACACCCGGCGAATGTTGAGGTGCGGATCACCGACCACGGCGGACACGTCGGCTACCTCGGCCGCGACGGCACTGGCGGCATGTGCTGGGGCGAGTGGCAGGTCGCCCAGTGGCTCACGGGTTCGCGACGTTTGTCAGAGCCGGAAGCGTAAGCGACGGTCCGGAGAGGCCGTCGCTTACGCTTCCGGCTCTGACAATCGTCGCGAACCGCTTGTTTTCGGGGAATATGTGGGCGCCCGCGCGACCGGACCTGTGTATGCCTCCTTCGGTCGAATGCCCCGTCCGCAAAACTTTACTGTCGGCTGAACATGACCTACACTTTTTCCGGTCTATTGACTTGCATCCAGGACGAGCGATGCCCGCCAAGCCGTCCCCGACTCCGTCCCCGGCCGAGCCGGACCGCTCGCCCTATCCGGTCCCGCCGCCCGCGCAAGCCCTGTTTCAGGAGCTGCTCGATACCGGTCTGGTCCTGTACGAGGACTGGAACCTGCTCGGCCCGTCCGACCGCGACAGCATCCTCGCCTGCTACACCGAAGACGAACTCCTGCAGCGGCTCGTGGAAACGGGCCTGCTGAACTCGTATCAGTCGGTGCGGCTCAAAGCGGGGAAGGGATTCGGCCTGGTGCTCGGCAATTACCGCGTGCTCGACCGCATCGGCACCGGCGGGATGAGCGTCATCTACCTGGGCGAACATCTGCGGATGCGAAACCGGGTGGCGATCAAGGCGTTCACCGCGCCGCGCGGCGACGACCTCGGCTACCTGGGACGGTTCTACGCCGAGATTCGCGCGATCGCACAATTGCGGCACCCGCACATCGTCTCCGCCATGGACGCCGGCGAGGTCCGCAGCCAGGACCCCGACCAGGCCGCGATCCACTACTTCGTGATGGAGTACCTGGCCGGTCAGGACCTGGAGGCGATCATCACGGCCCGCGGGCCGATGGAGATCGGCCGGTCGTGCCACGTCGTGCACCAGATCGCCGACGCGCTGCACGAGGCGCATCGCCGCGGCCTGATCCACCGCGACATCAAGCCGGGCAACATCATCGTGACCTCAGACGGCACTGCCAAGCTGCTCGACTTCGGTCTGGCCCGCCACAACGTCACCCGCATGACCGAGCCCGGCGTCGTCCTCGGCACGCTCGGCTACATGGCCCCCGAGCAGGGGCAGGACGCGACCCGCGTCGATCACCGGTCGGACATTTATAGCCTGGGCGCGACGCTCTACTGGTGCCTGACCGGGCGCGACCCGTTCCCGCTGATGAATGACCCGCAGGCGGACCTGGCGGAGCGGTTCGGCCGGCCGCCGCCGTCGCCGCGGTCGGTGCGGCCGGAAGTGCCGGCCGCGCTGGACGCCGTCGTGACGAAAATGCTGGCATTGAACGCGGCGGACCGGTACCCGTCCGCGGACGCGGTCATGCGGGCGCTTTTGCCGTTTTTGGACACGCACCGCCGGCCGCGGCCGACTCCGCCGCCAATGGACGTCCCGCCTGCGGACTCGGCCGCGGCGATCGCGCTCGCCGCAGCCGCCGGTACCAAACCTCATCGACTCCTGGTCGCGGACGACGAACCGGGCGTGCGGTCGTTCTGCATCCTCGCGCTGCGGGCCGAAGGGCTGGAATGCGACGCCGCCGGCGACGGGCTCGAGGCGATCGCCGCCGTGACGGCCAAGCCCTACGACCTCGTCCTGCTCGACATCGACATGCCGAACCTGGACGGTCGGGAAACGCTCAAACGGCTGCGGCAACTGCCGTTGTCACCGCACCTTAAAATCATCCTCTTCTCCGGCCGGGCGCCGGACGGCGAACTCGCCCAGACACTCGGCACTGGTGCCGACGACTATCTGGTCAAGCCGTTCGGCGCCGTCGCGCTGCGGGCGCGGGTCCAGGCGGCGCTGCGGCTCAAGGACGCGCAGGACCGCTCCGACTTGCTCAACCGACATCTGCTCGCCGTCAATGCCGAGCTCGAGAAAAACCTCGGCCCGTCGAACGTCGACCTGGTCAGCACCCGGAACGCGCTGGTGCTGGCGCTCGCCAAGATGATCGATCAACGGAGCGGCGAAACGGGTGCCCACCTGCATCGGCTGCAGCGGTACTGTCGATGCCTGGCCGAAGACGTGATGGGCCGTGCCGAGATGCCCGGCCAGATCGACGTGAACTTCATCCAGGCGCTCGAGGCGTGCGCCCCGCTGCACGACATCGGCAAGGCGTCGTTGCCGGATTACTTACTCGCGAAGCCCGGCAACCTGGAAGTCGAAGAGCGGCTGCTGATGGAGTCGCATACCGAGCTCGGTGCGGAGGCGCTGGCGGAAGTGGCCAAGCAGCACGGGCCCGTCCGAGCGTTCTTGCAGACGGCCATCGACATCGCCCGCCATCATCACGAGCGGT
>DATJGQ010000823.1:0-2845 GCA_035494815.1 Gemmataceae bacterium | reverse complement strand
TCAGCACTTCGGCCAGGGCGTGGGTCACGAAGCCCTTCCGCCCGTACGACCCGTTGTCGGTCGTGACGATCAGCTCGTCGCTCTGCTCCCGGAACTGGTCCTCCCAGAACACGAGATCCCTGTTGCGAAATCCAACAATCGAGATGGTGCGGTTGCCGAGCCGTTTGTACTCGCGGAGCTGCGGGTAGATCGGCGCGACGCCCAGCCCGCCGCCCACCAGCACGACCGTGCCGTCCAGATTCCGGATGTGGCTCGGCAGCCCGAGGGGCCCGATGAAATCCAGGACCGCGTAGCCTTCCTTTAGCCCCATCATTTCAAAGGTCGTCTTACCAACAGCTTGGATGACAACCGTGACGGTGCCCTGCCGGACGTTGAAGTCGGCGACGGTCAGCGGAATGCGCTCTCCATGCTCGTCGATGCGAGCCATGACAAAGTGTCCGGGACGCGCCGCCCGCGCCACATCCGGCGCATTCACGTCCCAGAGAAAGGTCGTTGGACCGAATTGCTTCCTACGGGTGATGAGAAACACTACAGCCTCGCGAAGCCCTTATACTAGCAGACTTTCGGATCTGAATAGGATAAAAGTAGGCCCTATGGCAAAATAGGCCTATGGCTAAGGCCTACGCCATAGCACTCCTGTGCGCCGCGGCCGCTATGGCGCAACGTGGCGTGCCGCCCGCCGTAACTGTCTCTGCCGAAAGCCCTTTCCCGCCCTCCTGCGTTCAGGGACAAACCGGACGGAACTTCCGCAACGGCGTCGTCGAGCCCTGGGTCGCCGCCGACCCGCGCGATCCCTTTCACCTGATCGGCGTCTGGCAGCAGGACCGCTGGTCCAATGGCGGCGCGGCCGGACTCCTCGCCGCGGTGTCCTTCGATGGCGGCGAAACCTGGACCCGGTCCGCGCCGCCATTCTCGGCCTGCGCCTCCCCGGACGTTCCCTTCGCCCGCGCCTCCGATCCCTGGGTGTCCATCTCGCCCGACGGGACAGCTCAATTCATAAGTCTGTCCCTCTCGCCCGGCAACCGCCACGCGCTGCTGGTGTCCCGGTCGCCCGATGGCGGCCGTCGATGGGAACCGCCGGTCACGGTCGTCGAGGAGAGCAGTCCGGACGTCCTGAATGATAAGGAGTCGCTGACCGCCGACCCGCTCGACTCCAGCTACGTCTACGCCGTCTGGGACCGCGTGTCAGGCATGACCTCGCCACGGGCCAACGACTTCCGCGGCCCGGCCTGGTTCGCCCGCACCATCGACGGAGGACGGACCTGGGAGCCCGCCCGGTCGATCTTCGATCCCGGCCCGAATGCCCAGACCATCGCCAATCAGATCGTGGTGCTTCCCGACGGCATGCTCATAAATGGGTTCGTTTGGATAACCAACGCGACCGCGCCGTTGGTTCGGGACCAGCGCGCGCGGATCGCGATCCTCCGTTCCACCGACCACGGCGCGACCTGGTCCGAACCGATCCCCGTCGCCGACATCCGCCCGGTCGGCGTCTCGTCCGTTAAAACGGGCGTTCCGGTCCGATCCGGCGCGCTGGTCCCTGCTCTGGCCGTCGATCCCTCGTCGGGAGCGATCTACATGACGTGGCAGGACGGCATCTTCAGCGGCGGCCAGCGCGAAGGAATTGGGTTCGTTTCGTCAAACGATGGCGGGCTGACCTGGTCCACACCAATTCGGATCAACAAAGTCCCCGAAGTCCAGGCGTTCAATCCCGCGATCGCCGTCCAGCGAAACGGGACCATTGCGGTCACGTATTTCGACTTCCGCAAGGACACCGACGATCGCGCCAAGCTCATGACGACTCTCTGGCGGGTGACCTCGACCGACGGCGGACGCTCCTGGCCCGAAGCCGCGATCGGCGCGCCCTTCGATCTCGCCGCTGCCCCCATAACCGATGGCGGCGGCTACTTCGTGGGCGATTATCACGGCCTCGCGGCCGCCCGAAATGGGTTCGTTTCGTTTTTTGCCACGCCCAGCGGCATCGTCGCGGCCACCCGGCCTTCCGCCCTCGACCGAACCTCGAACGGCCGGACCGAAATCAATCGCTACGCCTTGCGCCGGAGAATCCAATTGAGGAACCTGCGGCAATGAGGGTTGTGCTTCCCGCCGTCCTGTGCGCCGTCGCCGTCGCGCAAACCGCCGACGAGGACCTCCGCACCCAGCTCCCCTCCGGCGCGTGGGCCAAGACCGCCGCGCCCGGTCTCTCGACCATCGACAACGGCGCGACCTACACCCAGATGGAGCGCCTCGCCAAGGCGCATCTCGCCACGGGCGACCCGCGGTACGCCGCCGCGTTCCGTCGAGGCTTTGAGTACCTTCTTCGGGCCCAATACCCCAACGGCGGATGGCCGCAGTTCTTCCCGCTCCGCAACGGCTACTGGGACCACATCACGTACAACGACGACGCCATGATCGGGGTCCTGAAGGTCCTCCGGACCGAGTACTCCTTCCTCACCGACGACGAAGGAGCCCGTGCCAGGGCTGCCGTCAATAAGGGGATCGACGTAATCTTAAAGACCCAAATTGTCCAGAACGGACAACCGACCGTCTGGTGCGCCCAGCACGACGAGCGCACGCTCGCGCCCGCCAAGGCCCGGTCGTACGAGCTGCCGTCGCTGAGCGGCGGCGAGAGCGTCGGGATCGTCGAGTTCCTGATGGGTATCGAGAAGCCCTCGCCCGAAGTCGTCCGTGCGATCAAAGGCGCGGTCGCGTGGTTCGAGTCTGTCAAGATCACCGGCATCCGGGTCGAGCGTCGGAACGGGGACAAGGTCGTCGTCGAGGACCCGAACGCCCCGCCGCTCTGGGCTCGCTTCTACGAGCTCGGCACCAACCGCCCGTTCTTCTG
>DATJGQ010000822.1:0-5243 GCA_035494815.1 Gemmataceae bacterium | reverse complement strand
GATGCGGCCTGGGCGCTTCGAGTGACAATCGGCTTGTCATCAGCTGATCGGCGGACAGCCGTCCAATCCCTGGACGAGTCGATCGGGATTGTGTACAAGAACGATGCGAACCGGTCGGCGCCGCGGCGTGTCTCAAAAACGTCTGGCGGCCTGCCGTCCGCGCCCTAAAATGGGATACGAGATTTGTTCGCCGTAGATTTCGGGGGCGTAGCTCAATTGGTTAGAGTACCGGACTGTCGATCCGGTGGTTGCGGGTTCGAGTCCCGTCGCCCTCGCTCGGAAGTGCAAGAGCCGCAAGTGATTGCGGCTCTTGTCGTTTTTTAGGCGTGTTGCGGATCGATCACGTTATGGCCGTAGCCGCGAAGCGCCTGAATCACCCTCTCCAAGTCATGATCCTTCACCAGCAAATAATCCGTATCGAACGTTGAGACGACGAACACGCCGAGTCCCGACTCGGCAATCGGCGTCGCCAGCGAGGACACGACGCCCACCATCGAGAAATCCATCGTCCCCGCGACGCGAAGGCACCGCCAGCCTCGCTCGCAACGCATGCCGTCAGGAACGAGATGCTCCCGGCATGCGACCGACAGCTCATCGGCGGTGCGCGTCAGCGAGCAGAATTCACCCGACGACGCCCAACCCGGAACCGCAGCGTCCGGGTCGAGCCTGGCGACTGCGTATAGGTCCGGCAGTACGACGAGTTGGAGCCTGTGCCGGCTGGCCATGCGCGAACTCCCCCCGGGCCTCTTCGGCGACCGCCTCTCAACCGAAGTAACGGTTGGGAGTCGTGCCGAGCGTTCGCCGGAACATCGCGATGAATGCACTGGCGCTGTCGTAGCCGACGTCCAGCGCTACGGCCGTCACGGGCCGGCCGGCCGCCAACAGCCGCAAGGCGTGCAAGAGCCGGAGCTGCTGCCGCCATTTGCCGAACGTCATGCCCGTCTCACGCTGGAACAATCGCTCCAGCGTCCGGGCACTCGTACCGACCCGCTTGGCCACGTGCTTGATCAACCCCGGCTCATGCGGATGCGACCGCAACCATGCGGCCACCTGACGGGCCCGCTCGTCGAACGGCGACGGGAGCTGCAACGGAATCGTCGGCAGTGCGCTCAACTGATCGATCAAAAACGCGATTAGCCGCGCTTGCGCCGGCACCTTGCGGTCGAGCGTTCCCGTCGCGACCGTGTGGCGAACAAGTTCCCGCAGCAGTGGCGACACGTTAACGGCGCAGCACCGCTGCGGAAGGTCGCCTGAGAGATTTACCGCGAGATAGATCGTCTGAATCAGTACGGGCCCGACCATGTCGATGCTGTGTTCGATCCCGGCAGGCACCCAGACGGCCCGGTTCGGCGGCACCACCCAATCGCCGAGGGCCGTGTGCACCCACATCACCCCTTCGCTGGCGTAAATCAGTTGGTGCCAATCGTGCGAGTGCGGCGAGATCTGATAGCCGTTAAGGTGACGCACCGCGTAGGTACGGACGGCCACTCTTTCGGCCGTGCGCCGGCGCGAAATGGGTTGACGTTTTTTCGACATGTTTTGGCATTCTAGCGAGAGTCCACCACGGGCTCAATCGGCTAGGATGCCCCGCGACTCGTCCGCAGCGCGGTGCTGTGGCGCCAATGCTTCTCCAGCCGAGGGGGTGTCCGACATGTCGAGCAACCTGGTGTTTTTCGCGGTCCACGCCGACGATCTGCCGCGCGCCCAGAAGTTCTATCAAAAGGTGTTCGGCTGGAAGTTTCAGCCGTGGGGACCGCCGGGATTCTTCCTCGTGGCCACCGGCGACAAGAAAGATCCCGGAATCCCGGGTGCCCTGCAGCAGCGGCACGACCTCATCCCGGGCCAGCGGGTGAACTGCTACGAATGCACGATCGGCGTCGACGATATCGACGCGGCGGCGAAGGCGATCGTCGCGAACGGCGGCAAGATCATCCTCGAGAAGTGCGAAATCCCGACTGTCGGCTGGCTGCTGAAGTTTCAGGACACCGAGGGAAACGTTGGCTGCGTCAAACAGCCGGCCCAGCCATAGCACTTGCTACGAATCACGCTTCTTCGGCGGCGTCGCTTCGTCGACGCCGGGCGGCCGCGGCCCGTAGTGCGGCGGGTCCTGGCCGTACTCGTACGCGCCGAGGTCCGGCGCCTTTCCGGTGTAACCGTCGTTCAGGTTCGGCAGCACCACGCCGGCGTCGATGGCGGGGCTGTCGGGCTTCAGGCGGAGGTCGGGCGCCGGCCATTTGTTCGTGCCCGGGTCGGGGAATTGCACTTTGGCGGCGAAGATATCGAGGCCGAGCTGGACGGCGTGTTTCTCGGTCGTGTTGGCCCGCAAGGCGGCGAGGCTGTCGAACCGCTTGCCGCCGATCCGCCCGGCGAAGGGCGTGTCGACGGTGCCGTAGCCGTCGTAGTCGAAGTCACAAGTCGCGTCCGCGGCGGGGAAGTTCGCGGCCAGTCCCGTGCCGTTGGAATAGTGCGTCCACGGTCCACCTCGGCCGCCGATCGCGATGTTATTGCGGAACAGGGCATGGCCCCAAGAAGCGGGCGTGAAGCAGACCGCCGCGTCGCCCGTCTTGACCACCGTGTTGTGGAGCACGACGTCACCCTGGCTGCCGTTGTGCAGCTTGTACGGGACGTACGTGAGGTTGTACATGACGTTGCGGATGAAGTACGTCGGCCCGCCCAGGCCGGGCTGGGAACTCAGGCCCACGAAACAGTTCGTGAGCCGGTTCCGCATGATGCGACAATTGCCCATCGCGTAGTCGGCCTCGACGCCGTCGTCGGCGCCGAACTCGATATCGTTGTTGTAAATGTCGATGCACACCTGGTTGAACGCGTTCTGGCTCTCCATGGTCGAGATGCAATCGCGGAAGTTGGACACGCGGTTGAAACAGATGACATTGCCCGGCCCGGTCATCTCGACACCTTCGCCTTCGTTCTTGCCGTCGGCGCCCATCGCCTCGCTCGTCCAGGGAGTAATGCCCTTGATGACGTTGTCGGCGACGTAGCAGTTTGTCGCCCCGGGCGGCCGCGTGGCGCGGACGCCATAGACCGCCTCGATGTGGCAACGGCGGACGACGCAGTCCTCGGCGCTGATCAGGTCCACGCCGGCATAGACCTGCTTCGTTTGCTTGACAGTAATCCCTTCGAGGTGGACGTGCTTGCGGCCGCGGAGTGAGACGCTTTCACAGACCGCCCCGTCCGAGCCCTGGATCACGATTCGCTTACCCGGCGCGCCGTCGCGGGGCATCGTCAGCGCGCCGTAGTGACCGGCCTCGAGGATCAGGATGTCTCCCGGTTTCGCTTCTGCCGCCGCGGCGGCGAACGATTGCGGGTTCACTCGTTTCTCGGCGCCCGGGGCGATTCGCGGCACCGGCCGAGTCCTCGCCCGCACCGTCCTCTCCGCGTCGCCTCCGTCGGGATCGACGAGTTTGAGGTGAATCTCGTACTCCGTGTCGGGCTTCAGGTCGAAGATGCTGCCGGCGTGGCGGTTCTTCCATTTGTGCAGCGTCGACGGCGGACGACTCTGACCGCCGGGCACGCGCCGCAGCGGCATCGCCGCGTGCCAGTCCGTCTCGCCGACGGCGCGAAAGCGCACGTCGACGCGGCCGTTCTCGTTGTCGTCGCCCTCGATCTGCCATTCGACGCCGAGGTTGATCAGCGTTGGATACGGCGTGGTCACCTCGCCGGGGACGGTGGCGTCGCCCGCCCGAGCTGCTGCCACGAAACCACAGGCGACGACAACCAAGCTCGCGATGCAAGTGTTGCGTGTCACAATGTCCACTCCGAAAGCAGGGCCGAAGCACATCCCAGCGGAACAATACGAGGGCGCTAAAATGGCGGCCACTCACGGGTTTCTCATTTGCCGGTTTTGGCCATGGTCGGTTATACTCGGACACTCAAGTAGAGCTGTCGCTCCTGCCACACGGCACACGCAATCCACAAGTCGTCGCCTTTCCCACGGATGGCGCCGGGTGTCTCGGAGAACGGCTTCCCTTCTTACTTTCGCGTCCCGGCTCGCACCGGGAGAGAGGTCCTTTATGGTTTCCCGCATCGATCGGCGGCACGCGCGCGGGTTTACCCTCATCGAACTGTTGGTGGTGATCGCCATCATCGGCGTATTGATCGGACTTCTCATCCCGGCTGTGCAAAAGGTCCGCGAGGCGGCGGCGCGGGCTCAGTGCACCAACAACCTCAAGCAGATCAGCCTCGGCGTCCACAACTATGCGGACACCTACAATCTTATGCCGCAGATTTGGCAGCAGACCTATAGCGGCCCCGGACGTGCCAACCCACGCTCGACCGGGTCGATGTTCTATTACATGCTGCCGTTTGTCGAGCAGAAAGCACTCTACGACTACGGCACTCCGTCGAACCCGCTGGTCAGCGCGTCGAGTTTCAAGAACTCCGCTCAGGCGTGCAATGATAAGCTGATCGGCTTCTACATCTGTCCTTCCGACCCGACGAACCCGAGCAACTTCGACGACCTCGGCGAGAGCTATGTCCCGAACTACACCGGCAGCCAGTTCACCAACGCCATCACCGGGGCGGTCGGGGCGGTCGGATTCAGTTACGCCGGCAACGTGATGATCTTTGACCCGAACCTGCTCGAGGATCTCGCCTCGAGCACGAGCGCCGAGACGGGCCGGCCGCGGTGGCGGGATGTGGCGTCGGCCATGCCCGACGGCACTTCAAACTCGATCGTCTTCGCACATCGCTATAAGGTCTGCTCGAGCACCATCTACGGGACGACGCGCAATCCCTGGTGGGGCAACCCCCGCAATACCGGCGGCGCGAAACAGACTCCCGGCTTCGGGTGGACCGACTATTGGCGCGACAACCCGCAGCAGCCGAATGCTAAGTTCTTGGCGAGCACAACGTCGGGCGCATCGTTTTCGTCGGGCTCGCCGGGCGGCGCGGGGGGCACCGGCATCCCGTTCCAGACGACGCCGCCGCCGGATGGTTGCCAACAGAACATCACGCAGTCGCCGCACCCGAGTGCGATGGTCGTCGGCCTCGGCGACGGCAGCGTCCGACTGGTCAGCCCATCGGTCGCGACGCTGACGTGGTACAACGCCTGCCACCCGTATGACGGCAACGCGCTGGCGAACGACTGGTAGCCGTGTTGCCGGTCACAACCCGCCTTCGTAGGTCAGGCTGTGCCTAACTCTCGCGAGAGCCGGGCACAGCCTGACCGACTTTTGCCCGCCAAGACGTACATCCCGCCAAACGACATCAGGAGAGCTGCATGC
>DATJGQ010000821.1:0-5975 GCA_035494815.1 Gemmataceae bacterium | reverse complement strand
GTCGGGGTGTTCGGACTTGTCGTGTGCGCGTCGCTCGCCGGGTGCGGTTCGAATGAGAGCACTGCTGGAGCTGTTGCCCCCGGCTCTACCCCCCAGGATCCCTCCAGTAACGAGATCATCGGCGCGCCGGGAGGCGGTGCGAGCTTCGGGGGCGCAACGTCGGCGGGTGGCAGCCTTACCCTCGGCCCCCCCTCGGGCACGGCGGGCTACTACAGCGGAGGCGGGCGCTCCTCCTCTACTGGTGGCGCCTCTGCCGGTCAGGTGCAGCCGCCCCCGCCGCTCGTCGGGGCACCCGACGCGGGCGCCGCGGCTCCTCCACCGGCTGTGCCGGCCGTCGTCAATCCCTTCACGGTCGTTGCTCACGATCCTCTGTCGACCTTTGCCGCCGATGTCGACACGGCGAGCTACGACTTGTTCGTTCGGGATATCGGCTACGGGCACCTGCCGGACCCGAACACGGTGAGGACCGAGGAATACGTCAACTTCTTCGGCTACGCCTATCCTCCGCCGGCTCCCACTGCGGCCGAGCCGTTCTCCATCTCACTCGCCGCGGCCCCGACCGTTTTTGCCGACGGGACGACTACGTTACGCGTCGGCATTCAGGGCAAAGCTCCGCCCCCTTTCGTCAAGAAGCCCACGAACCTGGTTTTCTTGATCGACGTCTCGGGCAGCATGCAGACGGCGGAAAAACTGCCCCTCGTGCAGTACCTCGTCGTTCATGCGCTCGACATACTCGCTCCGACCGATACCGTCTCCGTCGTGACCTACGCGTCCGGTACGCGCATCGCGCTTGAGCCGACTCCGGCCGGCGACAAGACGACGATTGCCGGCGTGGTCAACGGCCTGTCCGCCGGCGGCAGCACCAACGGGGCAGGTGGCATCCAGCTCGCGTACCAGGAGGCCGAAAGCGCCTTCATTCAGGACGGTATCAATCACGTCATTCTGTGTACGGACGGCGACTTCAATGTCGGGGTCTCGAGCACGACCGAGCTCGTTTCGCTCATCACCGAGAAGCGTCGCACGGGCATCACGCTAACGGCGCTCGGCTTCGGTGCCGGCGCGATCAACGATTCCATGATGGAGGCCGTCAGCAACGCAGGCAATGGGATCTACTCCGTCATCAGCAGCGAGGAGCAGGCCAGCCGCTACATCGAGTCGCGGCTTCTCTCCACCATCGTTCACATCGCGAAGGACGTGAAGATCCAGGTGGAGTTCAATCCGGCGCAGGTCTACGCGTACCGGCTGATCGGTTACGAGGACCGGGCCATCGCCGACAACCAGTTCCGGAACGATATCGTGGACGCCGGAGAGGTCGGTGCGGGTCACAGAGTCACCGCCCTCTATCAATTGGTTCTCGCGGGCGGAACGATCCCGGTCGTGACGGGAGGAGCGCCCCTCGACGACGGCATGCAATACGACGGCGCGGTCGAAGTCGCCCCGTCCGATCTCGTGCTCGTAAAAGTTCGCTACAAGGCTCCGAACGCCGCGGAGACCGATCCGGCGGCGGAAGTAGCGGTTCCTCTCGCTGCGACGGCCGTCCACCAGGATCTCCAGGGAGCGGACGCCGATCTCCAGTGGGCGGCTTCGGTTGCGGCGCTCGCCGAGATCCTCCGCGGAAGCCCGTATGCTCGTCGCGACGCCCTTGGCACGATGGCTTCGCTCATCGACGCGAATGCATCGCTCGATTCGGACCGCTCACAATTTCGAACCCTCTTCGGGACGGCGAGGACGCTCCTCGGCCCGTAGCAGCGTGAGTACGAACTGAAATCGGGACGGCACGGGCGCGTCACTGTCGCGGCGGATTTTTGTCGTGAGCACGCACACGTGTTGATGAGCAATCGAAACGCCTTCATTCCCACGCCTCAAAACGAATGACCGCGGTGGTACAATCGCTTCGTTCGTGCGGGCGTGCGCGGTCCGAACCAGCGAAGGTGTATCGATATGTCTTCCATCCGCGATTCGAGGGCCGTCCTTTCGTCGTTCTTGAAGGCTCGGATGCTGCTTCGGGTCTTCGGGTTGCCGGTGTCGGTTCTTCTCGTGACCGCGCTGGCGTGCTCATCCGGAGAGGGTGACAGCCAAAATTCCCAAGGGTCGCAAACGCCGGGCAGGCCGGTGACGTGCGGCAACGCCAGGCTCGACCCCGGCGAGGTGTGCGACGGCACTGCGTTCGCCGTCCAAGTGACGTGTGGCTTCGCAACCGGAAACACTCGCCCGCAAGGCTCGGTGGTTTGCAACGCCGACTGCCTGATCGACACGACGCCCTGCCTCCCGGGCAGCCCTTCCACGGGCGGTTACACCGGCGCAGGCGGTTACACCGCCGGCGGTTTCACGAGCGCCGGCGGTCTCTCGAGCATGGGGGGCAATCCTTTTCCGGGCATGGGCGGCAATCCATTCCCGACCACGGGCGGATCATCGAGCACCGGCGGCGACCTCGGCGTTGGCGGAACCACGCCGAGCACGGGCGGTGACACCGGTACGGGTGGATCTCTTACAACCACCGGCGGAGCAACGAACACCGGTGGCGCGCAAAGCACGGGCGGTGCGACCGGGACAGGCGGTTCCATCTCGACCGTCGGCGAACCCAAGCTTCCGGCGACGCCGAGCAACTGTCCGACGCTGGCAACCGGCACCATTGCCTTGCCGTTCCCGTCGACCACGGCCGCTCGGACGACTCAAGACGTCCAGCTCTGGGTGGGCGCGAAGCGCCAGGACGTGAAGGGCCCGGTGATGTTCTACTGGCACGGCACGGGCAGTGCGTCGGGCGAAGCCGGACTGCTCGGCCCGGCGATACAGGAGATCCAGTCGCAGGGCGGCATCGTCGCGTCGTTCGCGACCACGACGGAGAAGGGCCAGAACACCGGCAACAACGTCTGGTACACGGGCGACTTCGAGATGGCCGACTACATCCTCGGCTGCGCGATCCAACAGCTCAACATCGACACACACCGCATCTACACCGCGGGGTGCAGCGCCGGCGGGCTGCAGGCAGGCGCCATGATCTATTCGCGATCGGGCTACTTGGCGGCCTCGATGCCGAACTCCGGTGGGAGCTTCGTTCGCCAGCTCCAGGACCCGACCCACATCCCGGCGGTCATCACCGCGCATGGCTCATGCGCGGACATGGTCGTCATCTACTTCTCCAATACCAGCCACGATCTCGCGAGCGCCGTGGCAACCGCCGGCGGGACCGCGGTCGACTGCGATCACGGCGGAAATCACTGTGGCGCGCCGGCGGCGCTGGTCGCCGCCCAGTGGCAGTTCCTCAAGGATCATCCGTTCGGGTTCACGTCGGATCCGTATGCCGGCGGATTTCCGGCCTCGTTTCCGACTTACTGTACGAAATACCCACCGCCGACGCCGCCGTCGACGTGCCCTTGAGGCCGCGCCAGGGCGCGAAAACTGCTAAACTCTGCCGAGCTTGCGCGGGCCGGAGCAGCCCAACAGATAAGGTGTGTCAACGATGCTTTCAATTACTCATGGGGTCGAGGCGTGGTCAGCTGCGCTCATCATCGCGTTCGCGTCTGCATGCTCGTCGTCGGACGCCAATACGGGCGCGGGCACGTCCAATTCGACGCCCGGAGCAGGCGGCGCAATGACGATTCCGACAGGCCCCACTCCGACTATCCCGGACGCCACGGAAACCTGCCCCGACTTCGTGGACAGCACGATCACGTTCATGGGGCTCGGGGGCATCCAGATCGCCGCGGGGGAAAAGCCGCCCGGGCCGACGGCACCGATGTTGTTCTACTGGCACGGCACGGGTTCCACCTCCGCCGAGTTCGGCCTCGTGACGCCGCAGCTTCGCGACGGCATCGTCCAGGAAGGCGGTGTGATCGTGTCGTTCCAAGGCACTACCGGCGGCAATATCTGGTCGGGTACGGCGATTTTCGGGCCGGGCGACCTGGATTTGACGGATCAGCTCTTGGCGTGCGCGGTTAAGAATCACAACGTCGATCCTCGACGTGTGTTCACGACAGGTTGCAGCGCCGGTGGGCTCTTCGCGGATGCCATGGCCGCCGCGCGTTCGAACTACATCGCGGCCGCCGCGTCGAATTCGGGCGGGTGGGTCACGAACGTTGCTTTCCAAAACGACTACACGCCGCCGCTCATGACTATCCACGGTGCGCCGGGCCGCGACGTGGTCATTGTCGACTTCTCGGTCGCCAGTGCAACAGCGGACAAAGCGTTCAAGGATCGCGGGGCTTTCGTCATCAACTGCAACACCGGCGCGGGACATTGCGGCGGCGGTGGGCTCGCTCCTAATATCTGGGATTTCTTCAAAGCTCACCCGTACGGAGTCGAGCCCGAGCCCTGGGAGAGCGGTCTGCCCGCTGGATTTCCGGACATCTGCCAGATCTACCAATGAGTCGCCCCGGCGGGCGTCATTTCGCCGGCGCTTTGGCCTCCGGCGTGAACATCACGACGTGATCCTTCGCGATGCACGCGGCTGCGGCGGCACCGTTCGAGACGACGCATTCCGAAAGGGACGTCGCATCGTCGACGGCCCACGTCTCGGCTTTTCCGCCCAGAACCAGCAGACCGACGGAGCCCGCCACGATCAGATACTTGCCGTCGGGAGAACGCGGCGTGCCGCGCACGACATTGGGCGCGAGGTCGGACAGCTCCTTGGCACCGAACAGCGCTCCGCCGACGAAACCGATCATTCGCAGGCCGCTCCACTCGAGGGGGGTCAGTGAAGGTGTCACGCCGCGCGCGCCCGGGCGGCACGCTCCGGGCCGGGGCGCGAGCAGCCGGATCGGTTTGGACGGCTGCGGCGTTCCGGCCGCGTCCGTGACGAGTAGGACGACCTCGGATCGATCGCAGGGCAAACCGACGCCGGTCCAGCGCGGGTCGGATCCACTGCCTACCGCGAGCGGCCACGGGTCGACGGCCTCGGATGCGTCTTCGACGCGCCCTTCGGTTACGTGAACTCGAGAAACTCCGTCCTTGGTCTGGACCAGCAGGGTCCCGTCGGAGTCGAATGCCAGCGGACTCCACCGCGGTAGCCCTCCCGCCGCGCGCGGCGCGAGATCGAGGACGCGCGTCACCGCAAGGCGCTTCGAGGTCGCGGCAATCGCTTCCTTCTCCAGGGACTTGCGCATCTTCTTGGAGAGAGCCGCACCGTACCAGCCGTCGCGCGCGAGGCTTGCGAGCGCCGCGAGTGGATCCCGTCGCACCACCGCGGACCGCACCTCGCTCGCGACCATGGATTCGAGCGGCGCGGACAGGTCGCCGCAGGCTATCGCACCACCGTCCTGGTCGAACAACCGAGGCGTGCCCCACTCCGCGCAGACCGATGCAAGGAGCCGACGCGCGTTTTCGACGAGCGGCGGCGCTTCCTTACTGGTGGCCTTGGTCTTTGCTCGATCCGCGATGGCCGTCGCCAACTGGCCGAGAGACCGCGCAGGTTCCGCGCGGTCTTGTGAAGCGCCGGCTGCGCGGTCGACCCAGGCAAAGTCGGCCGCGGCCTCGGCGGCGTTTCCCTCGGACGTGAGCGCGACGGTGAGTCGAACGTCGTCTCGCCCGTCGCCGTCGCGATCGTGCGAATCGACCGACAACGACAAGGCCTCGCCCGCCGCCGCATCGGCGAACCGAAGCGAGAGCACCGTCGAGCGCGCCTCCGCCGGAGCGACCACGACGAGGCCGCGCGTCGGCGATCTCGCAACCAAGGCGGCCGAGCACCGTGCGGCGACGTCGAGTGTGACGGTCCTATCGCCGGTCTTCGCGAGCCGCACCGTGTGCGAGCACCCAGGGCCGGACGGAACGAACGGCGGCGTCTTCGCAACGACACGCCCGGCCGGCGTTTTGCCGCCGAAAAAGACGAGCTCGCCCGTTGCATGCGACTCCGGCGGTTCGGCCGCGGCTCGGGTCCATGCGACGGCATCTTTGGATCCGTCGCCGTCGAAATCGGCGGCGATCGCACGGTCGATGACGTGATCCGGTGACGTGCTCACGGGCACGTCGTCGACCACCCA
>DATJGQ010000820.1:0-3143 GCA_035494815.1 Gemmataceae bacterium | reverse complement strand
CCCGGCCCCGGGGACATGACCGACCAGGAAGCGGTCGGACAGATCGACCGTCATGACGAGCAACTGCAGCGCGAGCACCGGCCATGCGAGCCCGAGGACGAGCCGCGCCAGCCGCGGGATCGGCGGGGCGGCGGGCATCGTGTCCGCGGCGGTCAGGGGCGTCATCGAGGGCTCGCGATCGCGTGGAAAAGGATTTAGCGTAGCCGACGTGGTAATGCAAGCAAGGGCACCCGCAAATGACGAATGTCTAATGACGAATGACAAAGGAATGACGAATACCGAATGACGAATGGATCCTGGGACCGTCGCTTTCGACATTCGGCATTCGACATTCCTTCGTCATTCGTCATTCGTCATTCGTCATTCTCTCCATATTCTGTCCTCAGAATGGGAGGCCGCCATGGGCGCCGGCTGGTACGTGGCCCTGGAGCGTGGAATTCCCGGTACGTCGGGGAAGTTGCCCCATAACGGCCGCGCACTGCTCTTCGCCCAACATCACTTGGAAGAGTTTGCTCGAGACGCCGGATTGCCGCCTCTCAAGGACTTTTTCAGCAGCGACCCGACGGCCGTCGCCGCGTACCTTCACGATCAGGGCATCGAAGCCGACGCGGACGAGATGAGCGATGAATCCTGGTTCGATGCCGCGGACGCGCTGCCGACCGTCCGACTCTGCCGCGAGCGGCTGGCCGACCCGCCCGCCGGCCTCGGGCAGGTCGATCGGGTCGGCGAGGATTTGGCGGCGATGGAGACGATTCTGCAAGCCGCGGACCAAAACGGCGTGCGCTTCCACATCGCGACCGGACTGCCCGACCTGAGTGACCGGCCCGCGCCGGACCATTGACCATGACGACCGACGAATCGCGAACTGCTAGCCCCGCGGGACCGGATTCGATCGCGCTACTGTACGACGACGGCGCGTACGTCGAGACGCTCAAAGCGCCCGCCGGGCAGTCGGCCAATGCGCCGTTGGGTTTGATGGGCCGACAGGTCGCCGGTAAGGCGTTTCTCGAAGCGCTGCTCGCGCACGGCCGCGCGTCGCAATATCTCGCGATAACGCTCAACGCCCCGAGCGCGCATTCGTTCGCGAATTTGTGCCAGACGCACCCGGCCCCGGCGGTGCGGACCCGCAAGTATCACGTCGCGGACGGCCAACACTTTCACCGCACCTTCTTCCCGAACCCGCCGTCCCGGGTCATCCATATCCCGCAGCCGCCGGAGCCGCGATTCGCGTGGGCACGCTCGACCGCCGCCGGACTCAACCCGGAGGCCCGCGACGCCTATGCGATCAGCGGCGTCACGCACACGCTGAGCTCCACCGGCGCCGTGGAGACTCTCAACCAACTCGTCCTCGCGCCGTTCGAACCATACGACGCGCTGATTTGCACGTCCCGGGCGGTGGCAAATATGGTGCGGGCCGTAACCGGCTCGTACTGCGATCACCTTCGCGATCGCTTCGGCGGCGATCCGGGCCTGAAACTGCGCGTCGAGACCATCCCGCTCGGCGTCGATACGGAGAAGTATCGGCCCGCGACACCGGCCGAGCGTGCCTCCGTGCGGCAGGCGTTGAAGATCGGCGACGATGAAGTGGTCGTGTTGTTCGTCGGCCGGTTATCGTTCCACGCCAAAGCGCACCCGTTCCCGATGTACGAGAGCCTGGCGCGGGCCGCGCGAGCGACGGCCCGAAAGGTCCGCCTGATCTGCTCCGGCTGGGCCGCCAACGAGGGCATCCTGCGGGCGTGGGTGGACGGTTCGCGGGCGTTCGCCCCGGAAGTCCGCACCGACTTTCTCGACGGCACCAGCCCGGCGGCGCGATACGCAGTCTGGCACGCCGCGGACATTTTCACATCGCTTTCCGACAACATTCAGGAGACTTTCGGCCTGGTCGTGATCGAATCGATGGCGTGCGGAGTGCCGGCGGTCGTCACAGACTGGGACGGCTACCGCGACCTGATCGTGCAAGGCAACACGGGCTATCTCGTGCCGACGCTGATGGTGCGCGGCGCGACGCTGGATACCACCTCACGACACCTGTTCGGCGAGATCAATTACGACCTCTATCTTGCCGCCTGCAGTCAGGCGGCCGTTGTCGACATCGGGGCGACCGCCGAAGCGTTCACCAAGCTGATCGGCGACGAAAATCTTCGGCGGACGATGGGAGAAGCCGGGCGGGCGCATGCCCTGAACCATTTCGCGTGGCCGCGCGTGATTCGCGCCTACGAGAGTCTCTGGGGAGAGATGGACGCCGAACGGCAGGCGCGAGTCGCCTCGCCGCCGAAAACGCGACGAACTCACGGCCCCGCGTGCTATCCGCCGCCCGAAGTCGCGTTCGCCGGCTATCCGACGGCCTGGATCGAGGATACTGACCGCCTGGAGGCGACGCACGCGGCCGTCGATCGGCTGCCGCTGGTCCTGAATCACCCGCTGTGCAACTATCACCCGGACAGTCGCTCGACCGACGCCACGCTCATCCGCAACGTGCTCGCCGCGGCGAGCAAGGCGTGCGAGATGCCGAAACTGGACGCCGTCTTCGCCAAAGCCGGCATCCCGGCGACGATCGGCCGCGCGACGATCGCCTGGATGCTCAAGTATGGCCTGCTGGTGCGAGTGCCAGCGGTGTCGGTCGCCGATAGGAGCTGAGTTTCCGTGGCCAGGCGAGTACACGTGGTCGTGTCCGGGATCGTGCAGGGCGTCGGCTTTCGTATGTATGCCCAACGTCAGGCGCGGGCACTTGGACTGTACGGGTACGTGCGAAACCTTGCCTTCGGCGAGGTCGAGCTAGTCGCCGAGGGCGACCGCGACGCGGTCGAACGATTGATCGCCTGGGCACGCGTCGGCCCGCCGTCGGCCGACGTGAACGAGGTGCGGGTGACGGACGAACCGTCGACCGAAGAATTCACCGGTTTCGACATCCGAGCGTAAGCGGCGCTCCCCAAGACCCGGAGGTCTGTGAGATGACGCGACTTCTCCGCCCAAGTTTTTTCGCGCTCGCCCTCGCCTCCGCGCTGCCGCTCAGTTCGGCACGTCCCGCCGATCCGCCGGGGCACGATCCGTATGATCAATCGAAAGTTTCACTCGAGGTCGATCCGGGCGAGTCGAAGCTCCCAAAGGTCGTTCTCGTTGCCGGCCGTGCGAGTCACGGGCCC
>DATJGQ010000819.1:0-3192 GCA_035494815.1 Gemmataceae bacterium | reverse complement strand
GCGGCCGGACACTGCCACCCCGAGGTCGTCGCGGCGATCCAGGACCAGGCGGATAAGCTGCTGCACATGTCGGGGACCGACTTCTACTACAAGCCGCAAATCGACCTGGCCCAGCGGCTGGCCGAGTCGGCCCCGGGACCGTCGCCGAAGCGGGTCTTCTTCACGAACAGCGGCGCGGAGGCCCTCGAAGCGGCGCTCAAGCTCGCCCGCTTTCACACCGGCCGCTCGCGCGTCGTCGCATTCCTCGGGGCGTTCCACGGCCGCACCTACGGGGCGATGTCACTGTCCGGTTCGAAGCTCGTCCATCGCCGCGGCTTCTCGCCTCTCGTGCCGGACATCCACCACATTCCGTTCCCCCGCGGATGCGGCAACGCGGACATCGGCATGGAATCCGGGGTGCCTTGCCAGGTCGTGCGGGACCTTGAGACGCTCATGCACCGCGTGGCGCCTCCCGACGAGGTCGCGGCCGTCTTTATGGAGCCGATCCAAGGTGAGAGCGGCTACCACGTGTGCCCGCGCTGCTGCCTGCCGGCGCTGCGGAAAGTCTGCGACAAATACGGCATCCTTCTCGTCCTCGACGAGGTTCAATGCGGCATGGGCCGGACCGGCAAGCTCTACGCTTACGAGCACTGGGGGATCGAGCCGGACATTGTCTGCCTCGCGAAAGGGATCGCGAGCGGCATGCCGCTCGGCGCGATCGTCGCGCGGGATTCGGTCATGGACTGGCCGAGCGGCAGTCATGCCAGCACGTTCGGCGGCAACCCGATCAGCTGCCGTGCCGCGCTGGCGACGCTCGATCTGTTGGATCGCGAGTACCTGGCTAACGCGACGGCCCGCGGCGAACAGTTACATCGCGGCCTCATCGAATTGCATGCGCGGCATGACATCTTCCGCAACGCGCGGGGCCTCGGCCTGATGCGGGCCGTCGATGTCGTGAACGCCGAGACGCAGCAGCCGGACGCCGCGCTGCGCGACGAACTCATCCAGACGGCGTTCCACCACGGGCTCCTGCTGCTCGGCTGCGGCGAGAACGCGATCCGCTTTTGTCCGCCGTTGTGCGTCTCGGCCGACCAGATTGATGCGGCGTTGCGAATCCTCGAAGAAGTGGTGATCGCGACCGAACGTGAGCCTCTCGTCGCATAAAGCAACTCCGTTCCGCCGCGACCCGAGTCTTCGAGGGGAGCGCTTGAAAGAAGCGCTCCCTCGAAGACTCAGTTCGCCGCTAAACGTCTGCCCTTGACAGATTTGCGTCCGGGGGGCTATGTTCCACGATCTCTACAGCAAGGAATTGTCATGCCCCCGCTCCTGGTCACCGGCGGTTGCGGCTTCATCGGCAGCAACTTCGTCCGCCACCTGATCGAATCCGATCCTTCCGTCTCGATCGTCAACTTCGACGCGCTGACGTATGCCGGCAACCTCGCGAACCTGACGGACCTGGAAGGCCACTCGCGGTACCAGTTCGTCCGCGGCGACGTCGCCGATCGGGCCGCCGTCCGCAACGTCGTCGAGCGCGGCGTCTGCGGCATCATCCACTTCGCGGCCGAGAGTCACGTCGACCGCTCGATCCAGGACTCGGGCCCGTTCGTCCGCACGAACGTCGTCGGCACACAGGTCCTGCTCGACGCGGCAAAAGAGTTCAAGGTCCCCCGGTATGTGCAGGTATCGACTGACGAAGTTTACGGCAGTCTCGGCCCGACCGGGGCGTTCACCGAAGAAACGCCGCTCGCACCGAACAGCCCCTACGCCGCGAGCAAGGCCGCGGCCGACCTGCTGGTCCGCAGCTACGTCCACACCTTCGGCCTGAACGCGGTCATCACCCGCTGTTCCAACAATTACGGCCCGTACCAGTTTCCCGAGAAGCTGATCCCGCTCTTCATTTCCAATCTGCTTCACGACCAACCAGTGCCGGTTTATGGCGACGGCATGCAGGTCCGCGACTGGATCCACGTCCGCGACCACAACGCCGCGGTCGAGCTGGTCTGGCGGAAGGGTAAGGCGGGCGAAGTTTATAACATCGGCGGCCGGTGCGAGAAACCGAACCTCGAACTGACGCACCTGCTGCTCGAATTGCTCGGCAAGCCCAAGACGCTGATCCGCTACGTACAGGACCGCCCCGGCCATGACCGGCGTTACGCGATCGATTGCTCCAAGATCGAGCGCGAGCTCGGCTGGAAGCCGGTGATCTCTTTCGCGGACGGTCTCAAGGACACGATCCGCTGGTATCTCGACAACCAGGCGTGGGTGAATACGATCCGTTCTGGTGACTATCTGAAGTATTACGAAAAACAATACGGCAGCCGGCTGGCGTCGTGACGGTCAAGGAGTGCGCATCATGCAGACCCGCGGCGTGATTCTGGCCGGCGGCAAGGGCACCCGCCTTGGCGAACTGACCAAGGTCACCAACAAGCACCTCCTGCCGGTCGGCCCGTACCCCATGGTCTATCACCCGCTCAAGAAGCTTACCGGCGCCGGCGTGAGTGAGATCATGCTCGTCTCCGGCACGGAGCACATGGGTGATTTCGTCGAGCTGTTGGGTTCCGGCCGAGATCATCGTTGCCGGCTGACCTATCGTGTGCAGGACGAGGCGGGCGGTATCGCGCAGGCCCTGGGGCTGGCCGAGCTCTTTTGTCACGAGGCCCGCTGCGTCGTGCTTCTCGGCGACAACATCTTTCAGGACTCACTTCGGCCGCTCTTTGCCGAGTCGGAGAAGCACCCGGATCGGGCCTGGGTGGCAATCAAGCGCGTCCCCGATCCCGGCCGCTACGGCGTCGCGGAGCTGTCCGGCGGGAAAGTGACAAACATCGAAGAGAAGCCGACGCACCCGAAGAGCGATTACGCCGTCGCGGGCATTTATATCTACCCACCCGACGTGTTCGGCGTCATCAAGACGCTCAAGCCGAGCGGCCGCGGCGAACTGGAAATCACCGACGTCAACCGGCATTACCTCAAGAACGGCCGGCTGGGTTACACCATTCTCGACGGCTACTGGACCGATGCGGGCACGCTCGATTCGCTCGACGTGGCCAACGAACTGGTCCGGAAGAACGCGCCGAAGTTTGAATAGCGTCATCGGACAGCAGTCATACCGGTTTAGGCCGCAATCGCGCCGTTGAGGTCAGCCCCGGAGGGACGGCTTCGTTAGCCAGGGGCGCAAGTCCCCCTGGAAATGTACTTGCAATGGACAACAAGCCC
>DATJGQ010000818.1:0-7763 GCA_035494815.1 Gemmataceae bacterium | reverse complement strand
GTGATGGCGACGAAATGTTCGAAGAACTTGCTGGCGATGTCCTCGTAGACGGGGTCGCTGATCGCAAGTTCGAGCGCCATGGAGAGCATGGTTGCGCAATAGAATGCCATCCACGCGGTGCCGTCGGCTTGCTCGAGCAGTTGCCCGTTGGGCAACGGCTTTGAGCGGTCGAACAGGCCGATGTTGTCCAGGCCGAGAAACCCGCCCGCGAACAGGTGCCGGCCGTGCACGTCCTTGCGGTTCACCCACCAGGTGAAGTTCAGCAATAGTTTTTGGAAACAGCGGGCGAGAAACAGCCGGTCACGACCCCCCGGCGGGCCGGTCATCTTGTAGACGCGCCAGCAGGCCCACGCGTGCACAGGAGGGTTCACGTCGGAGAAGTTCCACTCGTAGGCCGGGAGTTGGCCGTTCGGGTGCATGTACCATTCGCGCAAGAGAAGGACGAGCTGCTGCTTGGCGAAGTGCGGCTCGATGCGGGCGAACGGGAGCATGTGGAACGCGAGGTCCCACGCGGCGAACCAGGGGTACTCCCAGGTGTCCGGCATCGAGAGGACGTCGCGGCTAAACAGGTGCGGCCAGTCGCCGTTGCGAATGCCGGAACGGCCCGGCGGCGGTTTCGGCTGTTCGGGATCGCCGGCGAGCCAGTCCTCGACGACGAAGTGGTAGAACTGCTTGGACCAGATCAGACCGGCGTACGATTGACGGGCGACTTGTCTCGCCCGATCCGGTAGCGCCGCGGGGATGCGGCGTTCGTAAAACTCGTCCGCCTCCCGGATGCGGTCGGCGAAGACACGATCGAACGCTCTTCCACCAGCTCGAAGCGCCAGCGAGGGATTCGACTTCCCTCCCTCGCTGGCGCTTCGGGCTAATAGTGAGTAGAGGCGCAAGCGAACTTGAACACATCCGTTCGGCGGAATCGTTTGCGAATAGTGCGCGGCGACTTTCGTCCCGCGGCCCGCCGGGTTCACAGCGTTTTCGTTCTTACGGATGACGTACTCGTGGAACGCGTCTTTGCTATACGGGCTCGCGTTGGCCGCGCCGAAGAGCTTCCGGTTGTTGGTCTCGTTCTCGGCATAGAGCCAGACCGGCGGCTTGCCGTCGGGGCCGACATCGGCGTCGAAGCGGAACCGGCCGAGCGTGACGTGGTCGGCGCGGGCGCCGTCGCCGTCGCGATATAGCCACGGCTTCGGCCAGCAGCCGTCGTGCTTGCAGCCCCAGCTCCAGGTGTTGCGAAACCACAGCGACGGCAACAGGTCCAGGTGTGCGGCGTCCGGCCCGCGGTTATGGGCCGTCACGCGAATGAGGATGTCGTCCGGCCCCGCCTTGGCGTACTCGACGCACACGTCGAAATAGCGGTTCTGGTCGAAGATGCGCGTGTCGGTCAGTTCGTACTCCGGCGCCGTACGGTCCCGACGACGGCTTTCGGCCCGGAGGCGCTCGTAGGGAAACTCCGAGTGGGGATACTTGTAGAGGCCTTTCAGATAGCTGGCGGTCGGCGTCGCGTCGAGGAAGTAGTAACACTCCTTGACGTCCTCGCCGTGATTGCCCTCGGGGCCGGTCAGGCCAAAGAGCCGCTCTTTCAGGACCGGGTCTTTGCCGTTCCAGAGCGCGACGGCGAAACAAAGCCGGCACTCGCGGTCGGTGAGGCCGAGCAGGCCGTCGTCACCCCACCGGTAAGCACGGAGGTGCGAGTGCTCGAACGGGAAGTAGCCCCACGCGTCGCCACCGGCGGAGTAGTCTTCCCGGACGGTCGCCCATTGTCGTTCGGAGAGGTACGGCCCCCAGCGGGTCCAGTTGACGGCCCGGCGGGCGTCGTCGGCGATGCGGGCCGACTCGGCGTCGATCGGTGACGGTTTCTTGGCCATGAGGTTCAGAAACGCTTGCGCTCGCGGACTTCCACCTTCCCGCCGTCTTCGATCAAGACCACGTCCGCAACCCCGAGGAAGAGACCCGTGCCGACCACGCCGGGGATGTCGCGGATCGACCAGTCCACTGCCTCCACGTCTTTGAGCGGGCCGACGCGGGCGTCGAGGATGTGATTGCCGTTGTCGGTCAGGAAGAGGGAGTCGCCGTCGCGGTACGGCTCTGCGGGGAATCCCAGGTCCGCGAGCCGGCGCTTGACCAACGGCAGCGCGAACGGCACGACTTCCACCGGCAGCTTGCCTCGAGCCCCGAGACGATCGACCAGTTTTTCTTTGACATGCTCGGGCCCGACGAGCACGACGAACCGCTTCGCTGCGGCGGCCACAATCCGCTCGCGAAGTAGCGCCCGGCCCCAGCCTTTGATCAGGTCGAGGTCCGGCGACACTTCGTCGGCACCGTCCACCGCGACATCGAGCGGATAGGCCTCGTCGAGCGAGACGAGCGGAATGCCGAGCGACCTGGCCAGAGTCTCGGACACGCGCGAGGTCGGCACGCCGCGGACCCGCAATCCGCCGCGGACCCGATCGGCGAGCGCGCGAAGGAACGCCTCCGCGGCGTGGCCCGTGCCGAGGCCGACCGCGGCTCCGTCAGCGACGTATTGAAGCGCAGCTTCGGCGTTAGTCATGTCCCTATGAAACCGCAAACGCGAGTCGGCCGCAACCGCCGGCAGCCAAAATCACGTCAACAGGCCGGTAACGACTTCGCCGTGCACGTCGGTTAAGCGGAAGTCGCGGCCCTGGTAGCGGAACGTCAGCCGTTTATGATCGATCCCCAGACACTGGAGGATGGTCGCGTTGAAGTCGTGAATGTGCACCGGGTCGCGGACGACGTTGTAGCAATAGTCGTCTGTCTCGCCGTAGGTGATGCCGGGCTTGATGCCGCCGCCGGCCATCCAGAGGGTGAAACACCGGCCGTGGTGATCGCGGCCGTGGTTCGTGCCGGTCAGCGTCCCTTGGCTGTAGACGGTCCGGCCGAATTCGCCGCCCCAAATCACGAGTGTGTCGTCGAGCATGCCTCGCTGCTTAAGGTCTTGGATCAGCGCCGCCGACGGCTTGTCCACGTCCTTGCACTGTCCGCGGATCTGCCTGGGCAGATTATTGTGCTGGTCCCAGCCCCGGTGCATCAATTGCACGAACCGTACGCCGCGCTCGACGAGCCGCCGGGCGAGCAGACAGTTGCGGGCGAACCCGCCGTCCTCGCCGGAGTCGTTGACACCGTACATCTCAAGGATGTGTTTCGGTTCCTTCGACAGGTCGGTCAGGTCAGGGACCGACGTCTGCATGCGGAAGGCCATCTCGTACTGGGCGATGCGGGCATTGATCTCGGGATCGCCGACGACGTCGTGGGCGAGGCGGTTCAGTTCGCCGGCCGCGTCGAGCATCGCGCGGCGGCTGTCCGCGTCGATCCCCGGGGGGTTGGAAAGGTACAGAACGGGGTCCGCGCCGGAGCGGAAGCGGACGCCCTGATGCTGCGTCGGCAGGAAACCGCTGCCCCATAGCCGCGAAAAAAGCGGCTGGTCGGTTTTGTTTCCGGAGCCTTGCGAGATCATGACGACGAATGCGGGCAGGTTGCGATTCTCGCTGCCGACGCCGTAACTGAGCCAGGCGCCGAGGCTCGGCCGGCCGGGCTGCTGGTGGCCGGTCTGGATGTACGTGAACGCCGGGTCGTGATTGATCGCTTCGGTATGCATCGACTTGACGATGGCGATCTCGTCCACGATCGACGCGGTGTGCAGCAACAGTTCGCTGACCCAGGTGCGGGACTGGCCGTATCGCGCGAAGTCGAACATCGGCGAGACGCACGGGAACGACTTCTGACCGCTGGTCATACCGGTGATGCGTTGGCCCATGCGGACGGAGCCGGGCAGTTCGGTGCCGTGCAGTTCCCGCAGCCGCGGCTTGAAGTCGAACAGGTCGATGTGCGACGGCCCGCCGGACATGAAGAGATAAATGACGCGTTTGGCCTTCGGGGCGTGGTGAAACGCGGGCAGGGCGCCGAGCGGTTTGGGATGGCCTACGTCGGCAAACGCGCGTTCGTCGAGGAGCGACGCGAGTGCGGCGACGCCGAGCGCGCCGGCGCCGCGGCCGAAAAAATGGCGGCGGGTCAACAGTCGCGGAACATCGGATGCGGGATTCACGATCGTCCCTTCCGGCGCGGCGCCGGTGGCGGCAACTTCGTCCAATCGGCTGTTGCAACGTACCGCGACAGATGCTTGGGGTTCGTGGTCACGACTGTACCGCCCGCGACGATCGCCTGGGCGGCCAGAATGACGTCCGCGTCCAATGCAGCCTCGTCGGCCGTCGGCCAGCCTTTGGCTCGCGCGTCCGACCACAACTCCGCGGCCAGCCGCATCGCCTCCGTCGTGATCGGCAGGTAACCAATCACGCGCCCCAAGTCGTTTAGTCGCTCCACACTCCGCGGGGCGGACTGCTTTTTCCGGATCATATGGAGCAGCTTGCGACGGAGTTCGTAGTCCGCGATTTCGGGTACATACGCGACGAAGTCAGGAACGCGGGCCGCGAGCCACCCGCTCAGCCAAGCCGAGATTGCACGGCTTTGCTTCGCGCGGGGATGGCACAGCAGCCCAACGATACCGGTATCAAGGATGAGTATCATCTCTTTGGTGGTATCTGATTGGATCGCGTTTCAGTTCGGCGTCAAGGATGGGCCATACGCGCTCGTCGTAGTCGTCCTCCGTAGCCATCCACTGACGAACCATTTCCGCTGCTTTTTCGTAGCGGTCGAGACGGTTCTTCGTTTCGCTCGCCCGCGTCGAAGTGGTTGGCCGTTTCGTCTTTCGATCAGCCGATTTCATACCAGCTCCCGTGAGTACCGCCGGCGGCGATCCGTCACCCCCGCGTCACCGCCTCGTCCAGGTTTAGGATCGTCGTGGCGACGATCGTCCAGGCCGCCGTCTCAGCAACATCATACCGCGCGTCGCGCGGCGACTCGCCCACGCCGAGCAACTTCCCCGCGGCGGCCGGGTCGGAGCGGTACCGCGCGAGTTGCCGATCGAGTACGCGCCGCAGGACCGATACCTCGTCGGCGTTCGGCTTGCGGGCAGTGACCAGCCGGAAGATGAAGGCGATGCGCTCGTCGGCCGTCGGTCCGCCCTGGGCCAGCGCCCGCTCGGCCAACTTGCGCGCGGCTTCCACATACGTCGGATCGTTCATCAGCACGAGCGCCTGCAGCGGCGTATTCGTCCGGGAGCGGCGGACGGTGCAGGTCTCGCGGTCCGGGGCGTCGAGCGTGATGAGCGACGGCGGCGGGGCGGTGCGCTTCCAGAACGTGTACATCGTCCGACGATAAAGCGCGGGGCCGTGGTCCTGCACGTACTCCTGAGCGGTGAAGTTCTTGCCGTCCGCGCGCGCCATCAGCTCTTCCCAGATGCCCGGCGGCTGGTACGGCGAGACGCTGCGGCCGCCGATGACGCCGTTGAGCAATCCGCTCGCGGCAAGCGCCTGGTCTCTGATGACTTCCGCCGGCAACCGGAGCCGCGTCATGCGGGCCAGTAGTCGGTTCTCGGGGTCCTTCGCAAGAACGGCCGGCGTCACAGCGGCCGACTGGCGGTAGGTTCGGCTCGTCACGATCAGCCGGACCATGTGCTTGACGTCCCAGCCGGACTCGCGGAATTCGACGGCTAGCCAGTCGAGGAGTTCGGGATGGCTCGGCCACTCGCCCTGCGAGCCGAAGTCCTCGGCCGTCTTGACTAGGCCGGTCCCAAAGAACGTCTGCCACAAACGGTTCACGGCGACGCGCGCCGTCAGCGGGTTGGCCGGGTCCACGAGCCACCTCGCCAGTCCGAGCCGGTTGTGCGGCAACTCCGGCGGCAGGGGCGGCAGCGAGGCCGGCGTCCCCGCGGTCACCTTCTCGCCCTTCTTGTCGTACTGACCGCGGACGAGCAGGAAGGTCTCCCGCGGCTGCGGCAGTTCCTGCATCACCATCGCCGTCGGGACGGTCTTTTCCGCTTCGGCGAGCGATTTTTGCAGCGCGGCAATCCGTTCCGCCATCGCCTTGCCGGTCGGCCAGACACGGCTGCGGAAGTATTGGCGAAGTTCCGATTTTTGACCTTCGGTGCGTTTCTCCGGCGCGTTCGCCAGGGCTGCGCGAAGGGCCGCAGTCGCGCCCGGCATCGGTCGACCGGGATCCTTTTCCCAGTCGGCTTGCGCTACATCGGCGGCCGGCAGCGGGCCGCGAAGCGCCGCCTCGGAATCGCGAATCATTTTCCCCGCCGCCGCGAAAACTCGGTCCTCCGCCGGCGTTGACATCCGCAGCACCGGCGCGGCGTTCCCCGATTTGCCGTCGAGGCCCTTCTCCGGCAGGTTGTGGAAGAAGGCGTAAAGCTGGTAGTACTCCTTCTGCGTGAACGGGTCGTACTTGTGGTCGTGACACTGAGCGCAGCCGAGCGTCAATCCCATCCAGACGGTCGCGGTGGTGTTCACGCGATCGACGATGTACGCGGTCAGGTACTCCTCGGGGATCGCCCCGCCCTCGAAATTGATCATGTGATTGCGGTTGAACCCGCTCGCGAGCTTTTGGTCGATCGTCGCGTTCGGCAACAGGTCGCCGGCGAGCTGTTCGACGGTAAACTCGTCGAACGGCTTATTCGCGTTGAACGCGCGAATGACCCATTCCCGCCAGCGGGTCATGTCGCGGGCGCTGTCGATGTGGTAACCGTGCGTGTCCGCGAACCGGGCGGCGTCGAGCCAGTCCAGCGCCATCCGCTCGCCGTACCGCGGCGACGCGAGCAGGCGATCGACCAATCGCTCATACCGATCGGGCCGCGTGTCGGCGAGATACGCGTCGACTTCGGCCGGCGTCGGCGGCAGGCCGGTCAGATCGAGCGTCACCCGGCGGACGAGCGTGACCGGATCGGCCTCCGGGGACGGCTGCAAACCCGCCGCCTGCACCTTCGCGAGGATGAACTGATCGATCGGCTTGCGCTCCGAGCCGCGACCGTCGGGGAGTGGGAGCGGCGGCCGTGTCGGCGCGATGAACGCCCAATGCCCGCGATATTCCGCCCCCTGCTCGATCCAGCGCTTGAGGACGTCGATTTGCGCGGCGGAGAGTGGTTTGACACCCGAGTCGGCCGGCGGCATCCGCTCCGACTCGTTATCGGCCGTGATCCGCGCGATCAGTTCACTTTCGGCCGGTTTGCCCGGGACAATCGCCCCTTTCTTGACGGCGCTGTCGCGGTCGTCGAGCCGGAACTTCGCCTTCCGCTGACCCGGGTCGGGTCCGTGGCAGCGGAAGCAGTGGTCCGACAGGATCGGGTGGACGTCTCGACCGAAGTTCACCCGGTCAATCGGCGGCGCGGCCGACGCGGGCAGCGCGATAGCAAGTGCGAAAAAAATGGATAACGCAACGCGACGCGACACGGGCCGAACCTCACGGCGGGTCGGGTGGGTAGGCCCGGATATTGTAGCGGATGGACGAGCGGTCCGCGACTCGCGCCGCGGACTGACCGGCCCTTGCGGGCGAGCGTCTGGAACGTGGCCTGGAACGCGTCCTCGGCTTCCTGCTCGTGGCGGAGGATGCGCCGACACAAACGAGAACCATCGCCCGGTGCCGCCAGAGCAGAAGCTCGAATGCGGCCTGGTCGTGGTCGGCGACGAATCGTTCGAGCAATTGGGCGTCGGTCGGACCGGTGTGGCCGTTCGACATGGCCACGCGGTGCAGGTGGCGGACGACGGCTTGCAGCGGAACGCCGGCCATGTGCTGGCCCGTGGGGACGGATAAGCTACTCATTCTAATAGAGGGGACGATCGGGCCGACGTTTTCGCTCTTGGCAAAGAAAAGGCGAGCGGCGGGGCGTAGTCTTGGCGAGCGTCGGGGCGTAA
>DATJGQ010000817.1:0-3129 GCA_035494815.1 Gemmataceae bacterium | reverse complement strand
GACGCACTGACCGCCTGTTCGGACGAATCCTTATTCGCAAAGTGTTGCCGTGGCGATGCGGCCGCATTCGCGTTCTTGGTGCGCCGATACGAACGGGAGCTATACGGCTACCTCCGCCGCTACCTCGGCGACGCCCATTTGGCCGACGACGTGTTCCAGAACACATTCCTGCAACTGTACTTAAAGCGCGACCAGTATGAGGCCGGCCGCCCGGTCCGGCCCTGGCTCTACACGATCGCGACCCACCAGGCGATCGACGCCCTCCGACGGATTAATCGCCGGCCGGCCGTGAGCCTCGAACTGACCGCGGGCGAGGACTCGAACGGCGAACTGCAGAGCCTGATGGAACTGCTCGAGGCCCGCGGGCCGGCACCGCTGGACGGCGTCCTCGCCGACGAGGCCCGGCAACTGGTCCGCCAAAGCGTCGATCAACTGCCCGAGTTCCTGCGCCAGGTGGTGATCCTGGCGTATTACCAAGGTCTGAAATACCGCGACGTGGCCGAGGTGCTCGGCATCCCGGTCGGGACGGTCAAGTCCCGGTTGCACGCCGCCCTCCAGCGACTCCAGGAAGCCTGGAGGGCCGTGCCCGCCGCCCCTGAGGACTGACAGCGATGGACGATCTGCTCCTGGGATACGCGCTCAACGCCCTCGACCCGGCCGATCGCCGCGCGGTCGAACTTCGACTGTGCGACGATCCGGCCGCGCGTCGCCGGCTTGATCTGCTCCGGAAGTCGCTGGCGCCGCTCGCCGCCGACCGGGAGGAACCCGAACCGCCGCCGGGCCTGGTGGCGCGAACGCTCGCCCTTGTGACAGGATTCAAGGGTCAGGTTTCAGGAGTCGGAAAGCCCAGGCCCGTCACGCTCATTTCCGACGCCGGCCCGCCGACTCCCGGTGCCGGTCGGCGGCGGGCGGACGTATTCACCGCGGCGTCGATTCTCATCCTGATCGGCGGTCTCGCCGTATCCGGCGTGACACGACTTCACCATAATCAGCAGGTGACAACGTGTCAGGACAACCTTCGGCAGAACTACGCATCCCTCGTCGGGTTCGCCGGCAATCACGAGAACCAGTTCCCGATGATCACAGAGCAGCCGCCGCGCAATGTCGCCAGGGCGTACGTGCCGATCCTGGCCGAGGCGGGCTGGCTTCCCGACGGCGTGGCGCCCGTATGCCCCGTGGTCGTGCGCCCGGCGGACCAGTCCGGGAATACCGGGTACGCCTATAGCCTGGGCTACCGCGATCGCTCCGGCCGACTGCACGGGCTGCAGCTCGCCCCCGGCGACGAGGACATCGATTACCTGCCGCTCATGGCGGACCTGCCGGCGGCGGCGAGTCACCAGGCCGGTCAGAACGTCCTCTTCCTCAACGGAAACGTCCGGTTCTGCACGACCAGCAAGGCCGGCGTGAACGGGGACGAGATTTATCTGAACCAGTACTCGCAACTCGCGGCCGGGCTGCACCGCCGGGACACGGTGCTGGGCGATGGTGACTGTTCGCCATAGCAAGAAGGCGTAGTACCAGCCAGAATCACTACCAGCCCGACGCGCAAGCGAGGGTCGCGGGTCCTTTCCCTCCCTCGCGCGTCGGGCTGGTCGGGTCCTGCCATGACCACTACGCAGGCCGCACTGCCGTCCTACTCTCACGGCGCGTGTACGACGTCGCTCCTCGGTCAAACGATCGGCGAGAACCTGCGCGCGGCGGTCGAGCGCTTTCCTGATCGGGAAGCCATCGTCGTCTGTTCGCAACGCCTCCGGCTGACGTACCGCCAATTCTGGGACCTCACCGACGGGGCGGCGCGTGCCTTTCTGGCCGCGGGCGTTCAAAAAGGCGACCGCGTCGGCATCTGGTCGCCAAACCGGTTCGAGTGGCCGGCGATCCAGTACGCGACGGCGCGCATCGGCGCGATCCTCGTCAACATCAACCCAGCCTATCGGGCGTTCGAGCTTGAATACGCCCTCCGGCAATCGGGAGTGACGACACTCCTGCTCGCCCGCAGCTTTCGGCAGGCCGAATACGAGCCGATGCTCGACGAGGCGCGGCCGAACTGTCCGGACCTGCGGCACGTCGTCGTCCTCGACCGCGAGTGGGAGGCGTTTCTTAGCTCCGGCCGCGCCGTCACGGACGGTGAGCTCGCGGAGCGGGAGGCCCGCCTCCAGTTCGACGACCCGATCAACATTCAGTACACGTCCGGCACGACCGGCCGGCCGAAGGGCGCGACGCTGACGCACCACAACATCCTGAACAACGGCTACTTCGTCGGCGCCGCCCTCCGCTACACCGACCGCGACCGCGTTTGCATCCCCGTGCCGTTCTATCACTGCTTCGGGATGGTGCTCGGCTGCCTCGCCTGCACGTCGCACGGGGCGTGCATGGTCATCCCCGACGAGGCGTTCAACCCCAGGGCGGTGCTCGACGCGGTCCAGGCCGAGCGCTGCACTTCGCTCTACGGCGTGCCGACGATGTTCGTCGCGGTACTCGAACACCCGCGGTTCGGCGAGTACGACGTCTCGTCGCTGCGGACCGGCGTCATGGCCGGGGCGCCGTGCCCGATCGAACTCATGCGGCAAGTCGTCACCAAGCTGCACATGCCCGAGGTCGCGATCGGCTACGGCATGACCGAGACGTCGCCGATCTCCACGTTCACCGCGCACGACGACCCGCTGGAGCGGCGCGTCGGCAGCGTCGGCCGCGTGTTCCCGCACATCGAGATTAAGGTGATCGACCCGGCGACTGGTGCGATCGTACCACGGGGCGCGGCCGGCGAGTTGTGCACCCGAGGCTACTCGGTGATGTGCGGCTACTGGCACGACGACGCGGCCACGAACACGTCCATCGACCCCGCCGGCTGGATGCACAGCGGCGACCTGGCCGTGATGGACCGGGCCGGGTATGTCCACATCGTCGGCCGCATCAAAGATATGATCATCCGTGGCGGCGAAAACATCTCCCCGCGCGAGATTGAAGAGTATCTGCTGACGCATCCCGGAATTTGCGAGGCCCAAGTCGTCGGCGTGCCGAGCCGCAAGTACGGGGAAGAGGTGATGGCCTGGGTCAAACCGCGGGCCGGCACGAATTTGTCGGCGGACGAATTGAACAAGTTCTGCTGCGGTCGCATCGCCGGGTTCAAAG
>DATJGQ010000816.1:0-4515 GCA_035494815.1 Gemmataceae bacterium | reverse complement strand
GCCGAAAAACTCGGCGTCGGCGTCGGCGCGCGGATCGAAGTGCTGAGCCCTCGCTGACCGCCGAAACCCTTGTTTCGCTGGCGACCGGCGGTACAAAGGCTACTACGCGTCAAAATGCGGCCGGACCCGGTTCGGCAGACCTGTTTTCGCGCTTCGGGAGGATGGGACGTGCTCAGTCGCTATCTGTTCGTATCGTGTCTGCTGATCTTCGTCGGCCTGTCGTCGCCGATGTCCGCTCAGGACAAAGACAAAGCCAAGGACGCGACCGGCGACAAGGCCGCCGATAAGGCGGCCGACAAAGCCGCGCCGTCCGGCGACAAAGTCGAACTCAAATGGAAGTTCGAGAAGGACAAGCCCTTCTATCAGGACATGACGACCAAGACCTCGCAGGAAATGAAGGTCATGGGCATGGACGTCAAGCAGCAGCAGGAGCAGACGTTCTACTTCTCCTGGGCGTACAAGGAGGAGGACAAGGACAAGAACACGGTCGTCGTCCAGAAGATCGAGGGCGTCAAGCTGCGCATCGACATCGCGGGCAACCCGATTTCGTTCGACTCCACCGCGCCGACGACGGCGACGAACCCGCTGGCCGACTTCTTCAAGGCCCTCGTCGGCACAGAGTTCAAGCTCACGCTCGACAAGGACATGAAGGTGATCAAGGTCGAGGGCCGCGACGCGTTCGTGCAAAAGCTGACCCAGGCGAACCAGCAGATGGAAGGATTGCTCAAAAAGATCCTCAATGAGGACGCGCTGAAGCAGATGGCCGACCCGACCTTCGGCATCGTGCCGGGCAAGCCGGTCGGCAAAGGCGACACCTGGACCCGCGAGAGCACCATCAATCTCGGCCCGATCGGCAGCTACAAGGGCAGCTACAAATACACGCTGGAAGGGTTCGACGACAAGAACAAGGACCTCGCCAAGATTAAGATCGAAACGGATCTGAAGTACACGCCTCCCACTGACCCCGGCGAGGGCTTGCCGTTCAAGATCAAGGAGGCGAAGCTTCAGAGCAAGGACGCGAAGGGTACCGCGACCTTCGACGTCAAGAAAGGCCGGCTCGAAAAGTCCGAGCAGTCGCTGAGTCTCACCGGCGAACTGCAGATCGAGATCGGCGGCATGGCGACGAAGGTCGAACTCAATCAGAAGCAGGAAACAACCGTCACGACCAGCGACACGAACCCGGTCAAGAAGCCGGGTTAGTCCACGGCTCGTTTTTGAACCACCGCACGGGCCGCCGGGCCTCCATTTTGGGGCCCGGCGGCCCGTCGTCTTTCGGTCCCGACTTTGATTCGGTCCCGAGTGGGCTAAAATGGTGATGGAGGCACATTTCGGATCCGGCCGGCTGTGAGAGGCGTGTGCCAATGGAAAAAGCCAACCTGATCGAGTACGGGGCGCCGATCGACCCCGACGTGATGGTCGCGCCACCGGACGTCACCGACCTCGAACTGGAACCGGGGCACCCCGGTCTCGGCGACCAACGCTACATTCAAAGGCGAAAGGAACTGTTCGCTCTTTGTCGCAAGCACCGGCTCGAACACCTCGGCCCGCCGATCATCCGCTACACGGACGAAGAGACCCGCATCTGGCGCGAAGTCAGTCCGAAACTCGACGAGTTGCACCAGAAATACGCGAGCGGGCTCTACCTTGCCGCCAAGCGCGAACTCGCGATCACGCGCGACGACATTCCTCAGCTCCGGCATCTGAGCGATCGCCTTCGGCGCGAGACGGACATGCACCTCGTCCCGGCGGAAGGCGCGTTGCCGTACAGGACCTTTTACGAGTACATCGCCGACCGCGGCTTTCCAGTGACGCAATTCATCCGGCATGGCTCACACCCGGAGTTCACGCCGGAACCTGACATGATCCACGACTGCCTCGGGCACGTACCGCCGCTGATGAACCACGACTACGCCGAACTCTTGACATTGATCGGCAAAGCGGTGGCGGCAACCAGCCACGGCGAGCAGGTGCTGTCGCTTAAACGATTTAGCTGGTTCAGCATCGAGTTCGGACTGGTCGAGGAGGCAGGCGAGCGGAAGGTGTTTGGCGCCGGCATCCTCTCGTCGGTCGGCGAGATTCCATTCTCGTTGCAGTCCCCCGAAGTGAAGCGCGAGCCGTTCGTGACCGACGTCGTGATCAACACCGACTACGACCCGTCGCGGATGCAGGATCACCTGTTCATCGCGCCGTCGCTGCCGTTTCTGCGACGTGAACTCGAAGGTCTCGTCCGTCGGTTCGGAATTCCCGTACTCTGACATCCCATGAGCCAGCACGACATCCCCCTACGGCGGATCGACCACGTCAAACTGTTCGTCGGCAACGCGCGTCAGTCGGCGTACTTCTACCGCAATGCCTTCGGGTTCGACGTCGTCGCTTATGAGGGACTCGAGACCCGCGTCCGACATGAGGCCGGCTACGTTTTGAAACAGGGCCAGATAGCTTTTGTGCTGGTCTCGCCGCTTTCCGGCCAGCACCCGGAAAGTCAGCGGCTGGTCCGACACGGTGACGGCGTGATGGACATCGCGCTCGACGTCGCCGACGTGCAGGCCGCCTATCGTCTGGCGACAGAGCGCGGGGCCGTCGGGGTCATCGGGCCGACGCTGCTGGAGGATGAGGCCGGCGTCTACGAGTTCGCGACGATTCGCGCCTATGGCGACACGACGCATACTTTCGTCAACCGCGACCGATATCGCGGCGTCTTCGCCCCTGGTTACAAGCCGATCGATCCCGACCGCTATAGCCCGAGCACGCGGCACCCGGTCGGGCTCAAGGCAATCGACCACATCGTCGGCAATGTCGAAGAAGGGAAGATGAACGAGTGGGTCGAGTTTTACCGGCGGGTGCTGGGCTTCGAACAACTCGTGCACTTCGACGACAAAGATATCAGCACCGAGTACTCGGCGCTAATGTCGAAAGTCGTGCAGAACGGCACCGGGCGGATCAAGTTCCCGATCAACGAACCTGCGCAGGGCCGGCGGAAGTCGCAGATCGACGAGTACTTGCAGTTCTACGGCGGTCCCGGCGTGCAGCACATCGCGCTGGCGACGGGAGACATCGTCGAGACGGTACGGGCCATGCGGCACAACGACGTGTCGTTCTTGCGCGTGCCGCAATCCTACTACGAAATGTTACCAAACCGTGTCGGCAGGATCGACGAAGACCTGACCGAGCTGGCGGAACTCGGCATCCTCGTCGACCGGGACGACGAGGGGTACATGCTTCAGATCTTCACGAAGCCGGTCGCGGACCGGCCGACGCTGTTCTTCGAGGTGATCGAGCGACACGGGTCGCGGAGTTTCGGGAAGGGCAATTTCAAGGCGCTCTTCGAGGCGATCGAGCGCGAACAGGCCCGCCGCGGGACGCTCGAATGATTCATTGAACGACCATGCAACTGCCACCCGTCGCCAGCATCCGCGATTTCTACGCCTTCGAGCAGCACGTCAAAACCTGCCGGCGTCACCGTGGGCTCGACATGGTGCCGCAGTGGTACGAGATCCCCGTCTTCTATTTCTCCAACCACGTCTGCGTCGTCGGCGACGGCGACCCCGTCCACGCCCCACAGGGCTGTAAAGAACTGGACTACGAACTCGAACTCGCATGCGTCATCGGCACCTCGGCCCGCGACCTGCCGGCGGACGATCGGGCCTTGGAATGCGTGGCCGGCTTCGCCATCATGAACGATTGGAGCGCCCGCGACCTGCAACGGGCCGAAATGGCCGTCGGGCTCGGGCCGAGCAAGTCGAAGGATTTCGCCACCTCGCTCGGGCCCGACCTGGTGCCGCTTGGGGCTTTGCGCGAACACTACCGCGACGGACGGCTGCATCTCGAGATGACGGCAAGCATCAACGGCCGAGTGTTGTCGCGCGGCAACGCCGGCTCGATGTTTTGGAGGTGGCCACAACTGCTCGCGCACGCTAGCCGCGACACCGAACTCCGCCCCGGCGACGTGCTCGGCTCGGGCACCGTCGGCACCGGCTGCATCCTCGAACTGACGCCGCAAGTGGCCGGCGGCTGGCTCGAACCGGGCGATGTCGTGGAACTGACGATCGAACGGCTCGGTACACTTCGCAACACCGTCACCGCCCGGTAAGGGAGGCCGTATGCCGCAATATCAGAAACTCGGCTCACTCCCCCGCAAGCGACACGTCGTCCACAAGCACGAACCGGGTTACCGCAACGAGGGAATCTACTACGAAGAAGTCGTCACGACTCAAGGGTTTAGTCGGGCATACAGCATCTGTTATCACCTGCGGCCGCCGACGCGCGTGCGGGCGATCGAACCTGCCGGCGAGGTGCGGCACGAACCGGCGGACGTGGACGTTCTCCGACATTTCCATTTGAAATCCGCGTCGCTACCGGCGGCGGGTGACGTCCTCACTGGCCGCGTCCCATTCCTGTTCAACGGCGACGTCGTTATCTCCCGCTGCCGGCCGAAAGAAGTGCAAGCGGAGCTTTACCGCAATGTCACGGCGGATGAGATCCTGTTCGTGCATCGCGGCCGCGGCCGGCTGCAGA
>DATJGQ010000815.1:0-2655 GCA_035494815.1 Gemmataceae bacterium | reverse complement strand
GCGCCATCGAGGCGACGCTCAAACGGCTCGCCAACGACGAGACGCTCCTCGTGCAGAGCGGCAAACCCGTCGGCGTCATTCGGACGCACGACGAAGCCCCGCGCGTCCTGATCGCCAATTCGAACCTCGTGCCGCGGTGGGCGACCTGGGAGGAGTTCCGCCGGCTCGAAGCGCTCGGCCTGACCATGTACGGCCAGATGACCGCCGGCTCGTGGATCTACATCGGCAGCCAGGGCATCCTGCAAGGGACGTATGAGACATTCGCCGCCTGCGCGAACAAGCATTTCGGTGGCAGCCTCGCGGGACGGCTCGTTGTCAGCGCCGGCCTCGGCGGCATGGGCGGGGCTCAGCCGCTCGCCGCGACCATGAACGGAGCAGCGTTTCTCGGCATCGAGGTCGATCCGGGCCGCATCCGCCGCCGCGTCGAGACCGGCTACTGCGATCGCATGGCCGATAAGCTCGACGATGCGCTGAAGTTGCTCGAATCGGCGAAGTGCGAGCGAAAACCGCTCTCGGTCGGCCTGCTCGGCAACGTCGCCGACGTGCTGCCCGAACTCGCCCGCTGCGGCGTCGCGATCGACGTGCTCACCGACCAGACGGCCGCCCATGACTTGCAGGTCGGCTACATCCCGCGCGGCTACACCGTCGAGACGGCCGCTGCGTTCCGCGACCGCGACCCCGCCGGTTACGAAAAGGCGGTGCTCGATTCGATGCAGGCCCACGTGACCGCGATGCTCGAATACCAGAGCCGCGGCACGGCCGTCTTCGATTACGGCAACAACCTCCGCGGCCAGGTCGCCGACCGCCGTGACATGAAGGAGGCCTTTCGCATCCCTGGCTTCGTGCCCGAGTACATCCGCCCGCTCTTCTGCAAGGGCAGCGGCCCGTTCCGCTGGGCTGCCCTCAGCGGCGATCCCGCCGACATCGCCGCGACCGACGACGCCGTCCTCGAGACCTTCCCCGGCAAAGAGTCGCTCGCCCGCTGGATCATGCTCGCCCGCGAAAAGGTGAAGTTCCAGGGCCTGCCCGCCCGCATCTGCTGGCTGGGGTACGGCGAGAGGGCCGCCCTGGGCGCGAAGTTCAACTGGCTGGTCCAGACCGGCCGCGTGAAAGCCCCGCTCGTGATCGGCCGCGACCACCTCGACTGCGGCTCCGTCGCGTCGCCCAACCGCGAGACCGAGGCGATGAAAGACGGCTCCGACACGATCGCCGACAGGCCGCTCCTGAACGCGCTGGCGAATACGGCTTGCGGCGCGAGTTGGGTGTCGCTGCACCACGGCGGCGGCGTCGGCATCGGCTACTCGATCCACGCCGGCATGGTCATCGTCGCCGACGGCACCGAGTCGGGGGCCCGCCGCCTGCAACGCGTATTGACGTGCGACCCGGCGACCGGCGTGATGCGCCACGCGGACGCCGGATACGAGGACGCGATCGCGACGGCCCGCGAGCGGGGAGTTGACGTACCGATGCGGCGCCGGGAATAAACCCGCCGGCACCGGGATCAGGTCTTTCAGAAACACTTCCCGGAGACGTTTCCATGACTTCTCGCATCGGCCTCAGTCTCCTCGTGGTCGCAGCGGTCGCGGCGGTGCTTCCGTGGTCGCCGGCCCCCGCGTGTTGTCCCGCCCCGCCATCAGGCAAGCCGGTTGTGAACGCGGACCAGACAGTCCTCATCATTTGGGACGCCGCGACCAAGACGCAGCACTTCATCCGCCAAGCGTCATTCAAGGCGGAGGCGGAGGACTTCGGCTTCATCGTGCCGTCCCCAAGTCAGCCGGAACTCGAGGAATCGGGCAATGCCGCATTTCCTTACCTGCGAAAGCTGACGGAGCCGGAGATCAGGAAGGTGCCCCGGCCGACCGGCATGAGCTGTGGGTGCAGCAGCGCCCCGATGGCAAATGTCGCGGGCAAGTCGGCCGAGGTTGCCGTCCTGGCCGAAAAGCAGGTCGCCGGCTTCGACGCGGTCGTCCTGGAAGCGATGGCCGCGGACGCCCTGGTCGGCTGGTTAAAAGACCACGGCTACGCGTTCTCGCCGGAAATCGAAGCGTGGGCAAAGCCGTATGTCGAGGCCGGCTGGAAGTTCACGGCCCTCAAGGTGGCCAAACCCAAAGACGACCAGAAGCAAAACGCCGTCGCCGCGTCGGCACTACGGATGTCTTTCAAGACCGAACGGCCCTTATTCCCATACAGGGAACCCGACCCGCAAAAGGCGGCCGCAACCCTGGCGGCGCGACAGCGACTTTTGCGGATATACTTCGTTGGCGAACACCGATACCGGGGAGAGTTGACACCCGATCAACCGTGGTCCGGCACCGTCGCTTGGTCCGACAAATTGAGCGCTGAGGACCGGTCGAAGCTGCTGGAGCTACTCAACCTGCCGGCGACAACGGGCCCAGAGGTCTGGCGGCTGACGGAATTTGAGGACCAATGGCCATACCTGCCAGCGCCAGGAGACGTCGCCTTCGTCCTCGACACTGACCAGTCGTCAGTCAAACGCCAGCCGATTATTCAGTACGTATCATTGCGCGTGCCTATGGACGCCACGGTTTACGCCTTGGGAGCGGCTGTCGTACTTCCGCCGGTGTGGCGCCGATTACGCCGCGGGCGGAGACAGTGCCCCACGACCTTGTGAAGACGGCGAGCGGGGTTTGGGGG
>DATJGQ010000814.1:0-4739 GCA_035494815.1 Gemmataceae bacterium | reverse complement strand
TGTCACGCATCGTCCGCCAGCAGAGGTCGAAGACGGCGGCGTATTTTGCCGGGACGTCCACGACTTGCAGGGCCTGGAAGGGGTAGGTCGTACCGGTTCCGGCGCCCTCGGCAGTGCCTGTCGTCGGCGCCGCTGGCGTGGTTGCACCGCCACGTCCCCCGCGGCCACCGCCCGGTCCACGCCCGCCGCGACCCGCCGGCGGCGCGGCGGGCGTGGGTGTCGTGGTCGCCGCGCCGCGGCCGGCGGCGCTCACCGAAATCGAGCCCGGCACGCCGTTTACGAGCCAGACGACCTGGTTCGCCGACCGCAGCCAACGGGCCTGCGTGCCGCCAGTTGACGACAACAGTCGCGGCCTCAATTGGTCGGGGAAATCGACCGAGTAAACGCCCGCCTGGTTGTCGACGCGGGCGTTGAAGAGCAACTTCTTACCATCCGCTGACCAAAACAGATTGCTCTCGGTGGTCCCCGGGATCGACAACACTTTCACGCGCTCGTGCAGTCGTTCGAAGTCGATCGTCACGTTCGGTCGACGCCCGGCAGCCGGCCGTGGCTCGGGCTGGTCGGGCGCATCGTCTTTCGCGGCGGCCGGCGGCGGCCCCCGGCGCGCGCCCGCCTGGCGCGCCTTATTCATCTTTTCGAGCGCTTTCTCCACGCTCCGGTCGCGACTGCTGACCTGGTCGTCGGTCGTTCGCAGCCAGACGTAGTGGATATCGCGTTCGCCGGTCGCGCCGCCGTCGGCCTCCCCGGGCGGAGTTGTGGGCGCGCCGGCGCCGCCGCGGCCGCCGGCCGTGTAGTTCCGCCCGGTGTAGGCGATCAGCTTACCGTCGGGCGACCAAACCGGGTTCCGCTCGTTGTCCGGCGTCCGGGACAGGTTGTACGGCGGCCGCACCCCGTCGATCGAGACGATCCAGATGTCGCGGTTGAAGTCGGCGTCCTCGTACGACGCGACGACCCATTTGCCGTCCGGGGACCAGTCGTACTCGACGTCGCTGAAAGAAGCGACGATCTGTTTGGCGCCGCTCCCGTCCGGGGCCATCACCCAGAGTTCACCGCGGTTCTTGACGAAGGCGACGCGTGACCCGTCCGGGCTCCAGGTGAGCCGTGTCTTGGTCGCACCATCGTTGGTGATCGGCGTGAGATTGAACTTCGTGTTCTGGAACCAGTACTTGGACTTATCGCCGCGCTCGGCCCGCCAGATGTCGGTCTTCCCTTTCATGTCGCTGATAAAGACGATGCTCTCACCTTCCGGGGCGAAGACCGGGAACTTCTCCTCCTCGGGCGACGTCGTGATCTGTCGCGGCTCGCGAAGTTCGGTGTCCATGACCCACAGGTCGCCGCCGGCGATCAGGGCGATCTCCAGGCCGTCGTTCGTGAATGCGGCCTGCGTCGCGGTCGAGAGCGTCCGCCGGAGCTTGCGTTCCTCCGAGCGGTCGCCGTCGAATGCGATGTCGATCTTCTGCGGCTCGCCGTTGCCGTTCTTGAGACGATAGAAGTCGAACAGGTGGCGGAAAACGACCGTCGAGCCGTCCTTCGAGACGCACGGCTGCACGACCGAATCGTCAGTGAAGCGCGTGAGTTGCTTCTGCTCGCCCGACGCGAGGTCGAACTCCCAGAGGTTGAACGAGCCGCTCTGCCCGCCGACGAAGAAGAAGCTGCGGCCATCCGGCTTCCACAACGGCCACATACTGCCGCGGTCCTGATCGAGGATTTTGCGATAGTTCTTCGACGTCAGGTCGAAGAGCCAGATCTGGCTGGCCTGCGAGCCGTGATAGCCTTTGCGCCACCACGCCGGGCCTTCGCGGGTGAAGAGCAGCTTCGAGCCGTCGGCCGAGAGGCTGCCGTTGGCACCGTAGTCGTCGAACAGGATTTCCTCGCCGGACCGCTCGCGGGCGGAAATGAAGAAGAAGCGGTCGGCGCGGCGCCAGTGATGATCCCGGGTCGCGGAAACGAGCAGGCGCTGGCCGTCCGCGGTCCAGCCTTGCACGGCATAGCCGCCGCTGTGATAGGTCAGGCGTTTCGCCGCGCCGCCATCGGCCGGCATGACATAGACCTGGGCCGCCGCGTCGCGGTCACTAATGAACGCGATCTGCTTGCCGTCCGGGGAGAACTTCGGCTCGCGGTCGCGGGCCGGGTTGGTCGTCAGTTGTTTGGCGACACCGCCGGCGGTCGGCACGCTCCAAATGTCGCCGGCCCAGTCGAACACGAGCGTCGACCCGTCCGGCGAAAGGCTCGGATGGTTGGCGAGGCGGATCGGCTCTTTGGCCGAGGCGGGGGCGGCGAATACGACGACGATCGCGGCGAGCGGCACGAGACGTTTCACGGCAGAAACTCCGAAAGACGACGGTGCGAAGAGCACGGCCATTTTCGGCCCCCCGGGATGTCGCGGCAAGCCGTCTCGCCCCGACCTGTTTAACCGCGACGCGCAGCGGAGCGCGGGGAGCGCTCTATTGACCGCCACGCGACAATAGAAACAGAACAAGTGACGAAGGAGCCATCCATGCGTTATCTCGTCCGCGCCCGCGTTCGTCCCGGCAAGGAAGAAGACTTACTGCGAGCAATCGACGCCGGCACGCTCGGCACGGGTTCGGTCGCCGGCGATGAATACCTCCGCAACATGGAATCGGCCCGGCTCTGTAATGACGGGACGGCCCGATGGGTCGAGGTATGTTTCTGTGCCGAGCCGCTGCAGGAGGAACGGCCGTACTGGGAGGAGTTCTTTGAGTTGGAGCGCGTCCAGGACGCCCACGCCCGTTCGCGCTGCCGTGACGAAAACGGTACGGAGCCGTGGGCATGTTGCGACTGCGACTGTACGGTGAAGCTGGAAAACAAGATGCGACAGTGGGGGCGGCCGTTTCTTGAGGAGTTACGCTCGGCCGTGAATGCCGCGTTGAAGCCCTGAATGAAGGTTCTTGCTGTAACCGAATTCGCGCCCCACACGTCATATCGGCATTTCTTGACCAATCACACTTTTCCCGCCAATTCGTGAGCTATGGTTGCGTGGGGATTTTGGGGTCGCCCAGGGGAGCCAACCATGCGCGTCATGCTCTACATGCCGATGCGAATCTGGGTGTACGGCCTGCTGGCGCTGGGGCTGTCGCTGGTGTCGAGCCTTCTGGCCGCCACTGCCGGCTGAGAACGGGGAACTATCGTTCCGCCGCGACCCGAGGCTTTGCGATGGGAGCGCTGGGCGCGTCCAGCGCTCCCCTCGCAAAGCCTCGGGTCGCGGCGTAACAGTTTGTATGGCACAATCCCCGGCATGGACGCCGTAGCGACTCAGCCGTCGTTTCTTCGCGCCGCCTGGCGCAATCTTCTGATGATCAATTTCGCGATCGGGCCGGACCGGCTGCGGCCGTTCGTCCCGCGCGGCACGGAGCTCGACCAGTTCAATGGCGCGACGTTCGTCAGCGTGGTCGGCTTCCAGTTCCTGAATACGCGGCTGCTCGGCGTGCCTGTCCCGTGTCATCGTGACTTCGAGGAAGTGAATCTGCGGTTCTATGTCCGCCGACGGCACCAGGGCGAATGGCGGCGCGGCGTCGTCTTCGTCAAGGAGATCGTCCCGAAGCGGTTGGTCGCGCTGGTCGCCCGGCGCGTGTACAACGAGAACTACGTCCGATTGCCAATGCGGAGCCACATCGACCCGCGCGAGGCGTCGGTCGGCTACGAATGGCGCTACGGCGGCCGCTGGCACGGCGCCTTCGGCCAGTTCCGCGGTGCGTCGGCATTCGTGGCGCCCGGCTCCGAAGAGTAGTTCATCACCGAGCATTATTGGGGGTATTCCGTTCAGCGTGACGGTTCGACGGTCGAGTATCAGGTCGAGCACCCGCGGTGGCGGGTCTGGTCGTGCACGGACGCTCGGTTGGATTGTGATGCGTTGACGGTGTACGGCGGACAGTTCGTCGCGTCGCTTGACGGCCGGCCGACGTCGGCGTTCGTCGCCGATGGCTCGGCAGTGATCGTCCGCCGCGGCCGGCGGCTGGCGTCCCATCTGGTCGAATCTCCCGACGCCAACTAGAGAGAGCCCAACGAAACTTTCCAGCGGGGACGTGGTCATGCGGGCACGCCTGGTGTTTGTCGCGGTGGCAGCCGTATTCTTCGCCCGCCCGGTCGCGGCGCAACCGGTCCTAACGACGGGCGAGCCCGCGTCCGTCGGCATGTCCGGCGCCGTGTTGCGGGAGGGCGTTGCCCTTTTCGAACAAGCGGTGGCAAAAGAAGATCTGCAAGGGGCGCTGTTGGTGGTGGCCCGGCACGGCAAGATCGTTCTCTGCGAGCCGGTCGGCTGGCGGGATCGCGAGAAGCAGTTGCCGATGTCGCGCGAGACGCTCTTCCACGTCGCCTCGAACACCAAACCGGTCGTCGCCACCGCGGTACTGATGCTTGCCGAACAAGGGAAGCTGGACGTCAACGCGGCGGTGTTCAGCTATCTGCCGTCGTTCGATACGCCGAAAGCGAATGCCATCACCGTGTGGCAACTGCTGTCGCACACGGGCGGCTTTCGGATCCCGACGATTTTTCTCACGCCGCTCCTGAAGAAGAGCCAGGAGCACGCGGGCTGGCCGAACCTCCGCGCGGAAGTCGACCGGTTCGGCCCGATCGGCGCCGCCGTCACTCCGGGGACCAGCTATTCCTACAGCAACGCCGGCTACAACACGCTCGGGGCGATCGTCGAGGCCGTCTCCGGTCAACCGCTGGAAGAGTTTCTGACCGAGCGAATTTACCGCCCGCTGGGCATGAATGAATCG
>DATJGQ010000813.1:0-3614 GCA_035494815.1 Gemmataceae bacterium | reverse complement strand
CTCCACGGCCGGCTCGGCGTCGGGGTCGGTTTTGAGGCGTTCCATGACCGTGCGGAGCGCGAAGTCATGCGGCGATTGCTCTCGGAGTTTGCGGGCGCCGGCCCAGACGTCGCGGTGGGCGGCGCAATCTTCGAGGATCCGCTGGCAAGCGGGGCAGCCTTCGAGGTGGGCGTCGAGGTCGGCCTGCTCGTCGGCCGGCAACTCGTCGTGGAGCAAGGCGGCCCAGCGGTCACGGGGAGGACAGTGAAAATACATGGCCGTTGCCTCGTCGGGTTAGTCGCTGCACGAATGACGAATGACTAATGACGAAGGAATGACGAATGCCTAGTGTCGAATTCAGTTACACGGGCAGCGGCGATTCGTCATTAGGCATTCGTCATTCCTTCGTCATTGGGTATTTCGTCATTCGTCATTTACTGATCTCACCTGTTCCTTGATCGCCGCCATCACGCGGCCCTTTGCCAGGTACACCGCGGCCACGCTCATGCTCAGCGCCGCGGCGACGTCCTTGCCGCTCTCGCCCTCGACGGCCGTCCGCCAGAACGCCTGCCAGGTCGCCGCGGCGAATCTGCCGCGAACCTGCTCGGCCGCCCAGTCGAATAGCTGTCGCTCGCACTCTTGGTCCCACAACGTTGCCGGGTCGCCGCCGGGGGCCTGCACGGAGGCCATTCTTTCGAGGGCCGCGGTGTCGCCGCTGCCTTGCGGGTGTCGGCGTCGCCCGTCCATGATGTCACGCAGTCGATTGCGGACGACCGTGAACAGCCAACCGCGGAAGGAGCCCAGTTGCGGATCGAAGCCGCCGCGGCCAAACGCCCTGCTGACCGAGCGCAAAACGTCCTGCGTCAGGTCCGCGGCATCCGCGTCCTGCAATCCGTGTCGTCGCGCAAAACCATATACTGGCGGGGCATACAGCTCGACGAATAGCTCCCACGCGGCCGCGTCGCGCGAATCGCGGAGGCGGACCAGCAGGCTCGGGTGGGTCGTCGGGGAATCAGTCATTGCCGTCCAGTGTCCGGCCTCGCGGCTCTGACCACAAGTACGGCGGACGGCGGGAAACCTATCGCGAGAAAAGTGGATTGCGCGATTCGGCTTCCGCCCTCGTTCCCAAGCTCCGCTTGGGAATGCCCGGGTGCGAAGCTCTGCTTCGCGGCCGCTTCCGGCCGCCGAGCCGGACTCGAAGCTGAGCTTCGAAGCGGGCGTTCCCAACCGGAACTTGGGAACGAGAGAGTTAATTACCGCTCGGTTATCGGCTTCACCGGCCGCACCTCCGGCCCGACGTAGCGAGCCCGCGGACGGATAAGCCGATTGTTGGCCAGTTGCTCGATGACGTGCGCCGCCCAGCCGGTGATGCGGCTCGTAACAAAGATCGGCGTATAGATGGGCACTTCCAGCCCCAGCGCGTGATACAGCCGGCCCGCGGGCCAGTCGAGGTTCGGCAGCAGGTTCTTCTCGGTGGCCATCACTCGCTCAATCACGTCGGCGGTGTCTTCCCACTTGGTCTGCCCGATGCGGTCGGCGGCCTTGCGGGCAAACTCCTTGAGCACCTTCGCGCGGATGTCGCCGGTCTTGTAGACGCGGTGGCCGAAGCCCATCACCTTCTCTTTCTTGGCGAGGGCGTCGCGGATCCACTTCTCGGCGGTGTCAGGGCCGCCGGCGGCCTGCAGCAGGTCCATGATCTTTTCGTTCGCCCCGCCGTGCAGCCGGCCCTTGAGGGCGCCGATCGCGCCGACGACGGCCGCGTGCAAGTCTGACTCGGTCGAGACGATCACGCGGGCGGCAAACGTCGAAGCGTTGAATTCGTGCTCGGCGTAGAGTGTCAGCGACACATCGAACGCCCGCACCTCCTCGGGCGTCGCCTCCTGGCCGCGGAGCATGTAGAGGAAGTTCGCGGCGTGGCCCAGGTCGGCCCGGGCCGGCACCGGTTGCAAGCCCTTGGCGATGCGAAACTGATCGGCGACCGCGACGGCAATCTGCGCGTAGAGCCGCTCCGCCTTTCGCAGGTTAGCTTCCGGCGAGTTATCGCCGACGTCCTGGTCGAAGTGGGCGAGCGCGCTGACGGCCGTGCGGACCGTGTCCATCGGCGGCGTCCACTTCGGCAGCGCGGCGAACAAGTCCTTGAGCGGCGGCGGCAACCGCCGGACGGCGGCGACACGAGACTGAAACGCGGCGAGTTGTTTGGCCGTCGGCAGTTCACCGTAGAGCAGGAGATGCGCGACTTCGTCGAACTGGCACTTCTCGGCCAGCTCGGTGACGGGGTAGCCGCGGTAGCGGAGTCCGCCCTCGACGGTCGAGATCGCCGTCTCGCCGGCGATGACCCCTTCCAGGCCGGGGGAGTAGATTTCGGGGGCGCTCATGCGGCCATACTAACTCGCGGCACGGGCAAGGGAAAGGCGCAAGCCCGCGCCGCGAGCCAGGACGGATCGCCAGGCGTCACGGCACGACTCGGACGGTATACGTGAAGTCCGCGGCGAAGTTGGGAGAGCCGACGGCCGGACCGACCAGGTCTCCGGTGTACTCGCCGCTGAAACTGATCGTGTGCGTGCCCACGGACAGCGGCGCAATGAAGACGCCCAGCGTAATGATGTGCGTACCGCCGCCGTCGTTGAGCGGCGGCGTGCGAACCGGCCCCACAAGGTAGGCCGCGCCAATCTCCGTCGCCTGGCCGTCCACCACAACTTCGGCGTCCTCCAGTCCGAGTTGATCCTCATCGAAGACGTAGCCCGCGGCGTCGCGGCTTCTGGTCGGGAAGTTCCCGATGATCGGTGGGGAATCGTCGATGTTGAACATCGGCATGTAGAACGCCGTCCCGGCCTTGACGGTGATCGTGTTGCTTCCGGACTCGATCAGCGTATCGCCCTCGACGTCGAACGCGAACGAGCTTGCGTCGGCGTACAGAATCTGGAACGGCGTATCGGGGTAGAAGTCGGGGTCATTGAAGCTGGTGGTGAAAAGCGCGACGGCCCGCGCCATATCGGCGAGACTATATCCGTGAGGCGTCGCGTTCGGCGGCAGCACGCGGCCGCCACCTCCCGCCACCACCGGGCCCACCAGGATCGACAGACTCAGTGCCGTCGCAAAGGACAGGAACCGCTTCATGGATGCACTCCTCCTAAAAGGTGCCAAAGTATGGCGACGCCCGTGCCGCCGAACCATGTCGATACCAAATGTGCGAGACCGTCAGCCGGTTGCAGAGATCGGCGAGTCGCCCTGTGTCGTTGTGGTGTGTGGTGCGCGCCGGCCGATCGGGTCGAGTTGCCTCGGTCCCCTGAATCAGCAGGCTGGCGACCCCAGATGGGCCGCCGTCGACGGCATGGGGCCGTCACGACTCCCCGCCGTCACCCGGATCCTGATTCACGCACCAAGCGCCGCACTCTAACGTCCGCTTCATTGCGTTCAAAGAAAAAACTCACTTTTTCACTTGGACATCAAGGCTGCGTCGTCAGGGTCGCCCGGCGGACGCTGAAACAATCCTCGCCCGAATAGACCAGGTGCAGCGTCCGGCCGTCGGCGCTCATCCACTTCGTGGGAAACGACGACGATTCACCGGGGCCGACGTCCCAGTCTTCGGTGAAGTACGCCGTCGTCCACGGGCCCCACGGTTCCGGAGCGTCGAA
>DATJGQ010000812.1:0-2748 GCA_035494815.1 Gemmataceae bacterium | reverse complement strand
ATCGGGTCCTGCGAGGCGTCAATGGCCTTCTCGCCGCCCTCGTAGAGCTTCTTGCGGACGGCCACGTCCTTGAGCTTGCTGCCCTGGATCAGTTCGCGGGCCCGCTCGTGCGGCGACTTGCCCGCGAGGACCAGTTGCGTGGTCGGGTTGTCGTAGCCGAGCGCCTCGGCCAGGTAGGTCAGCGAATCCGCGAACTCCAACTGTTCGAGGTCGTCGTAAATCGGCTCTTCGGAGAAGAGTTGGAACTGCAGCGATTCGAGGTTCGAATCGCGATACTCCTGGAGGCGGTCGCCATTGGGCTTAAGGCGTTCGTCGCCGCCGCGGAGCAGGGTGCGGGCGATCTGGAACAGGTGGCTGTTGAACGCGGCGGGCCGGCCGCGGCCGCCTTCGATCAGGTTGTACTCCAGGGCGAGTTCCTTCTGTCGGGCGACGGCCTTGGCGATCGTGTCCCAGGCCCCGGCGTACTCTTTCAGCTTCGGGTCTTTCGCGCAGGCGTCGCGGAGCGCCGTCTCGTCGGTCTTTTTCTTGCCCATGATCGCGGGGTCCATGAGTCCGGCGAGGCCGCCGTTGCGGGCCTTGCGGCTGTTCTGGATGCTGAACAGGTCCTCGCGGGCCCGACGCGCGTTTTCGTCGCTGCGGGCGCTATAGGCGCTCAGTAGCACTTCCAGGCGGTTGAGCCGCTGCAGCGTGTACGGGTACTGGCGATCGCGCAAGTACTCCAACTCGGCGACGGTGTTGAGTCGGTCGGTGTTGCCGGGGTGCCCGGAGACGAAGACGAGTTCGCCGTCGTCGCAGCCGGACTTGCTCCAGGTCAGGTAATGCTCGATCTTGGCCGGCTTGTCGTTCTCGTAGACGCGGAAGAAGCAGATGTCGAGGTCGTACCGCGGGTATTCGAAGTTGTCCGGGTCGCCGCCGTAAAAGGCGATTTGCTGTTCGGGGGCGAAGACGAGGCGGACGTCGGTGTACTTCTTGAAGCGGTACAGGTGGTACTCGGCCCCCTGGTAGAGGGTGATGACGTTCGACCGCAGGCCGGTCTTTTCGAGCGATTCTTTCTCGATGTCGGCGGTCACCTTGCGACGGGCGGCGAACGCCTCCGCGGACGGCATGTTCGGTTTGACCGCCGCGTTGACGCGGGCGGTGACGTCCTCGATCGACTGCAGGACGTTCAGTTCGAGGTCGAGGGCCTTGACTTCTTCGGCGCGGGTTTTGGCGTAGAAGCCGTCGCGCATGTAGTTCTTTTCGGCGGTGCTGATCTTCTGCAGCGTGTCGGCGCCGACGTGGTGGTTGGTCATGACCAGGCCGTCGGCGGAGACGAAGCTGCCGGATCCACCGGAGTTGAAGCGGACCGACGAGAGCCGGACGTGGTCGAGCCACTTCTGGTCCGGCGAGAAGCGGTAGCGGTCCTTGAGGTGTTTGAGGGGCGGGTGGTTAAAGAGCCACATACCTTCGTCGGCGTCCACGGCACTCACCATTGTCAGAAGGGCGGCGGCCACGACCAGGCCGCGCACGATGATGGGTTTCATACTCGCTATCCTTCGATGAGTTCGTTTCGCGACGCTTCGCAGAAGCGTGAAGCTACGCTCACGGTATTGATAGGAACCGCCGTCACTTCGGCAGCAGGCCGGCGCTGGAGTGGAAGTACCGCCGGCGGCGGGTCTCGACCTGCGGCGGGGCCTCTTGCTGCAAGCTTTGGAGGTCCGTGAGGTTAGCGAGGCAGAACGGGCAGGCGACGGTTTCGAGATGGAACTTGATGTAGTCCTGGAATTCGGGGTCGAGGGCTTCGAGCAAGTAGCTGCCGAGCTGTTCGCGGGCCGGGCAGGTGAGGCGCGCCCGCCGCCAGACGGCGCCGACGGAGTGGTCGCCGCGGTCGCGCTCCTGCATGACGAGGCGGAGCTCGTCGCGCATCTTCTCCGAGTCGCGGAGGGCGTGCTCGACGCGGGCGGTCTCGGCGTCCGTGAGGGCGTCGTCGAGGTAGGCGCGCAGCGTGTTGCGAGTGATCTCCGTCATGGGGAAGATTGTAGCACGCAACTCGTAATCTGTGAATCAGCCCGCCGTTTACGGCGGGAAAGGCTACCCGCCGTAAACGGCGGGCTAAACGTCCTCGGCGGTTTCCTGGAGTTCCGGGAACACGTCCGCCGGCAGACCGGCATCGCGAATGTGCTCGGCGAGCTTCCGCATCGCGGCGAAGCGATAGTTCGCGACCTGCTGCTCGCCGACCTTGAGGAACTTCGCCACATCGCGGTTGGCCCAGCCTTTGACGAGCAGCAGTTCCAGCACCTTGATCCGCTCGAACTCGCCTTTTTGCCGCCATTGCCGCAGCATCTGGCTCAGGCCGCGGGTGATCGCCTCGCTCTCCAGTTCCAGCCGTTCATGGCTGCGGGCCTGGCTCGACGCTCGCGGCTGGTTGCTGTCGATCTGGTTGCCGAGCAGTTCGTTGGTGCTTTCCAGGCCGGTCTGATATGGGCGGCGGCCGAGGCGGCGGAGTTGATCGGTAATCTTGTGGGCGGTGATCGTAAACAGATACGTCTGCAGTTCGCGGCGGTCGTCGAAGTTGGGCAGGCTATTGAGGAAGCCGACGAACGCTTCCTGGACCACGTCCTCGCTCGAGGCGCGGTCGCGCAAACGACGGTCGGCGAAGGCGAGCAGGCGGCCTTCGTAACGGGCGATGAGTTGCGTCCACGCCTGCGAATCGCCCGCGCGGATCTGTTGGATCAGGAGCCGGTCGCTGTCCGACGCCATGCGTGCAGC
>DATJGQ010000811.1:0-2405 GCA_035494815.1 Gemmataceae bacterium | reverse complement strand
CACTGTCCAGCGTGGTCACCAGCGCGATCGGGCGGGGCACGACAACGCCTGTCAAAAGCTTGTAGCGATCGCGGGCGGCGATCTGGTCCATCTCGAAACGCATGGGGAAATTCCTCGGCCCGGCGGATGACGTGCGATCATAGCCATTTCCGGCTAACATCCCCGCCACGCGAGCGTTTTGACGTTTGAGGAGACGCAATCTTGCTTCAGATTGGCATCGACATCGGTGGGTCCACGGTCAAGGCGGCGGCCGTGCGGGACGGCGTGGTGGAATGGACGGGCAAGAGCTCGCCTTACGCCCGCCCGGCTCGCAACGAGCTCGAACGCGCCATCGCCGAAGCCGTGCGACAACTCCGCGGCGAGACGCCCGACGCCGCCGGCATTTGCATCCCCGGCATCCTCAACGAAGCGCGGAGCACCGTCACCCACTCCGTCAATGTCCCCGGCCTGATGGGCGCGCCGCTGGCGGCCTTGCTCCGACCGCTCGGTGCCCCGCGCCCGCCGGTCGTCGTCAGCGACGCCAACGCCACCGCCTACGACATCTACATGACTCGACTGTTCGCCGGCCGGCTGCTGATGCTTGTCATCGGGACCGGAGTCGGGGCGTCGGTGCTCGACGAGGGCGGCAAGTTCCTGCGCGTCGACCAGGACTCCGCCGGCCACATCGGCCAGTTCGACGTCTCCATCGAAGGCCACCCCGTCATCGGCCCCGACGGCGGCCGCGGCAGCCTCGAGGGCTACATCGGCGGCCCCGCGCTGACGGAGCGCTACGGCTCCGTCGAAGCCGCCTTCCGCGACATGACGCCCACCGACGTTCCGATGCGCGCCCTCGCCCGCGCCATTCGCGTCTGCCACGCCATGTACCGCCCCAGCCACATCTGCCTGGGCGGCGGCATCGGCATCCGCCTCGGTCCGGTGCTGCCGGGCCTGCGCGATTTGGTGGACGATCACTTGACGCACATCGCCCGCCCCGAGCGCACGCTCACGATCGCCGAGCACGACTTCCACGCCGCCATCGGCGCCGCACGGTTGGCGGATTGTGTGGGGTGAGCCGTCGTAGCACGGGCTACCAGCCCGTGTCTTCCCGCAGCAGCAACACGGGATGCTAGCCCGTGCCACATTGGTATCAGCCCAGCACCCCGGGAATCGGCTTCGCGCTGTCGGCCACGCCGATCAATCGCTCGAATCTTCCGCTGCGCTCGAAGTAGAGATCGTTCGGCCCGAGCCCCAGCGCCGTGAGGATCGTCGCGTGCAGGTCGGAAACACTCGCGGGTGATTCGGCCGCCCGCAACCCGATCTCGTCCGTCGCGCCGATGCGTTGCCCGCCCTTTACCCCGCCCCCGGCCATCCACACCGAAAAGCCGTGCGGGTTGTGGCCGCGGCCGTCCGTTCCTTCGAGCGTCGGCGTGCGGCCGAATTCGCCGGCCCACACGACGAGCGTTTCGTTCAGCAGGCCGCGGTCCTTCAGGTCCTTCAGCAGGGCGGCGATCGGCTTGTCGGTTTGCCGGGCGTTGGCGCGGTGGTTCTTCTCCAGTTCCTTGTGCGCGTCCCAGCCGAGGTTGTCGGTCGAGTTGTAAAGCTGCACGAAGCGCACGCCTTTCTCGACGAGCCGGCGGGAGAGCAGGCACATGCGGGCGAAGGAGCTGGTTTTCTTGTCCGCGTCGTCGACGCCGTACATCTCGCGCGTCGACTGCGTTTCGTGGGCGAGGTCGCCAACGTCGAGCGCCTCGGCCTGCATGCGGTAAGCAAGCTCGTAACTCGCGATGCGGCCCTCGAGGTCGAGCAAGCCCGGGTGCGCCGCGCGGTGCTTCTGGTTGAGGCTCTGCACGAGGTCGAGGGTCGAGCGCTGTACGCCTTCGAGGCCCGCCGGCGCCTTGAGGTCCGGCACGGCCTGTCCAGTGTGGCGGAAGCGCGTGCCGGCAAAGGCTGCCGGCAAGAAGGCGTTGGTCCACTGCCCCGACCCGCCGAGCGGGCCGACGTCGAAGAGCAGGACGTATCCGGGGAGGTTTTGGTTGTCCGAGCCGAGGCCGTAGGTCACCCATGAGCCCATGCTCGGCTTGCCCGGGATGATGACGCCGGTGTTCATCTGGTACATCGCCGGGGCGTGGTTGGAGCTGCTGCCGTGCATCGAGTTGATGACGCACAGGTCGTCGGCGCGGTCGGCGACGGCGTCGTAAAGGTCGGAGATCCACAGTCCGCTCTTGCCGCGCTGCTTCCACTTGAACGGTCCGCCGAAGAGTTTGCCTTCGGTCTTGAAGCTGTCGGGCGCCGTTTCCCCCGAGCGTTTTTGCAGCACGGGCTTGTAATCGAACGTGTCGAGGTGGCTCGGCCCGCCGAACATGAACAGGAAGATGACGCGTTTCGCCGTAGCCGCGAATGGCGGCTTGCGCGGCGCGAGTGGATTG
>DATJGQ010000810.1:0-3520 GCA_035494815.1 Gemmataceae bacterium | reverse complement strand
GGTCGATCGCGATGTGCGGCGGCAGGTAGTTGAGCTGCGGCCCCGTCCCGGGGTCGTGCTGGGTCCGCACCACGACCGTGACCGACGGCGAATCCAGGTGGAACAGCGAATGAATCGCCTGCGGGCCGGAGACGATCGGCACGGTGCGCCCCGCTTCCAGGAGCTCGATCCGCCGCATCCGCAGGTCGCCGACCCGGAGGTAAGGCGTGACCGCCCGCGCCCGCTCGAACTCGTAGTGCGCGTGAATGCTCGACCCGAGCAGGACGTGGAACGCGCCCGAGAACTCGTGCTGGTGAATGGCCGTCGTCCCGTCCATCCAGAACAGGAGCTGGACGTAAAATCGCGGGTGGTGGTACGCCACGAGTTCCGGCTCGCCGAAATCCGAATCGGTCTGGAAGGGCTGCTCGTCGTCGAGCAGGAAATCGCGCAGGAACGCCGGGAGGTCCAGGTGTTCGGCCGGGGGCCGCTCGTCGAGTGCCGCGGCGGCGATCCCGGGGAACCGCGCGAGCGAGAAATTCTCCCGCCGCCACCGCTCCAGGACGGTGCGCCCGAGCTCCTCGAAGAATACGTCCATCCGGCCACTCTACCACGCCGCCGCCGGCGGACGCAGGGACCGGTGGTGCGCTCGGCGTGCGGCGGGCGGCTGGCGCCGCTGGTCCCCTCTCCCCTGTACTCGTCCCGATCCTCCTCGCCCTCGGGGAGACTGCGATATTCGGCATGAGAACGCCCATGCCCGCCTGGGCACTTCAGCCACCGCTTCCATCAATCGTGAGCTGGCGAACGACTGCTCAACTGGCGAATCCGGGTGCTCATGCGAGGATGAGCCGAGGACCGTTCGCGCCGGTGCGTCCCCCGTCGAACAGGGCGGCGGCGTTGGTGGCCGCCGCTCCCTTGAGCGCCAGCGTGACCGTCCGGGCCCCGGCCGCGCGGGCGGCCCGCAGGAGCTCGCCGACGTCCCATTCGTACCACCGCCCGCCGATGCTGGCGACCGTGGCGGACGCGGGAGCGGCTGCACCGGCCGTCGGCCGATGGTTCCAGGTCAGACGCCCCTTCGGCAGCGCCCCGCCGGCGGCGTAGACGTTGACCGCCACGCCTCTACCCGCGCTTTGGTTCAATCGGCCGAAGAGCCGGAGTTTGGCCGAGTGGATCACACCGATCTGACTCACGTCGAAGCTCAGGAACGTCTCGCGCGTGTACCCGGCCGGGCCCTTCTTCACGACGAGCGACGGGTCGAACGCGAACGCGGTGTTGGCGTAAGCACCGTCGCGGACGAAGGCTGCACTTTGTGCGGTGAGCACCAAGGGCTGGCCGCTCGGAGTTGGCGAAGGCGTGGGCGTGGGCGTGGGCGTTCCCGCCGCGGCGCCGGCACCGGGCGACTGCGGCGGCGGGGGCGGCTGGCCGACGGAGATCGTGCCGTTGCCGGAGAGCGACACATTGGCGAAGTTCTGGTCGGCCGCGAAGTAGACGGTCGCGCTGCCGGAGACATTCAGTGACACGCCGGGATAACCGGCGGACAGGTCGCGGGTGAGAGTGATGTCACCGGCGGTGACGTTCAGGACCTTCGCGGTCGCGGGGCCGGTCAGGGTATAGGCCGCGCCGGCCTCGGCGGTGAGGCCGCTGAGCTGGGAAAACGAGCCGGCCCAATCGCCGCCGGCGGTCCCATCGGCATCACCGTCCAAGTGATTCTGTCCGACATCGCCATACACGCCGGCCGCCGACAGCGAGAGAGAGTAGTCGGCATCCGGGAGCGGGCCGTCGCCGCCCGGCGCGGCGAAGTCGAACGTCGCCACGTGCGTATTCGGGTCGAACGCGACCGTCGTCGCTATGGTCGGCGGCGCACCCGGCGTCGCCAGGTTGACAAGGCTCAGGTCGTCCGGTGATAGGCTGTCGCCGACATTCTGGTTGAACGTCAGCAAGACCTTGGTGCCGTCGGCATCCGCGCGAGAGGAAAGGCCGGTGACCCGCGGAAGCGTCGTTCCTGCGGCCGCCGTAACCGCCACGCCCCCCGACGCGGTCGATGCGAGCCCGGCTGAGTCGGTCACACGGAGGCTGACCGGGTACGTCCACGCCCCCAGCCCCGCGGCCGAGAACGTCGGCGTCGCCCCGACTTCGTCTCCCCGCGATGCCGCCGCCCCGGTTTCCCCGAAAATCCCGTCGCCGTCGAGGTCCCATTCGTACGACACGATCGATGCGCCATCCCCCGCGTCTGCGACCCCGCCGAGGGTCATCGATTGGTTAGCCGCGACGGCGTAGGGACCGCCGACGTCTGCAAGCGGGCCGTCTTTCGCGAACCACATCGCATAGCCCGCGTTCGGTTCGAACGCGTTGAAGATCAACTTGTCGCCGAGGGCGACGCCGCCCGGGTTGGACGAGTTCGAGCCGGCCCAGATGTCCCGGACCATCCGCGTGCCCTCGCCCGTGCCGTCGGTCTCCCACAACTCGCTGCCGTGGGTACCGTCGTTGGCGCTAAAAAACAGCTCGGACCCGACCACCGTCAATGCGCTCGGGTCCCCCTGCGCGCTGCCCACCCCGATCTCCTTTACCTGGAACGTGCCGTCCGGCGTACCGTCGGTTCGGAACAGCTCGCGGCCGGCCGGACCGAACGCCTGGAAGTACAACACGTCGCCCATCTGCGTGAAGTACCGCGGGAACGACCCTTGCTGGCCGGGCGAAATCGCCTTGAACATATAGGTGCCGGCATTGGTGCCATCGCTCACCCAGAGTTCTTCGCCTTCGGCGCCCGTCGCGGCTCCGTCGGACGCACCAAAGTAGAGTTTCCCTTTAAACTCCGCCAGGAACTCGGGATGCGATGAGACGCCCGCGATGTCCTTCACGAGTCCCGTGCCAGCGGCAGTGCCGTCCGATTTATATAGTTCGTCTCCGCCGATCCCGGACGCCCTGAAAAACACCGCGCCTGCGGCGGTGGTGAGTTCGCCAATGTTCGGCCCCCCCGTATTGGTCGGGAAAGCACTAACCCGGAACGTGCCGGCCGGGGTGCCGTCGGTGCGCCAAAGCTGATAGTTGGCGTACGGCGAATCGCCGCCGGGGTACAACAAGACGTTGCCAAGCACGGCGCTGCTGTACGGTTCCGAGCTCCCCGTGGTCGGGTAGCCGCCGGGTGCGACCGGCGCCGTGTCCGCGGCGGTCCCGTCGCTCCGCCACACGTATTCTCCCGTGCCCCCGACCGGCGGTGGGCCGAAGAAGAGCAACTTGTCGCCGACAACCTGCAGCTTGTTGTCGAACAGACCGCCCGAAACGTTGGTGATGGGGACCGTCCCGGCCGCGGTCCCGTCGCTCATCCACAGTTGATAGTCGTGCACCCCATCGGTGGCAGTGAAGTATAACTTGCCCTTGAACGCGACGAATCGCGTGAGAAAGCTGCTCGCGCTCCCGGGGTAGATATCCTTCAACAGATGTGTGCCTGCGCGGGTGCCGTCACTGACCCACAGTTCCTTGCCGACCTTCCCGTCGTCCTGCGCGAAATACAGCCGCTGCCCGATCACGGTCATGTTCGTCGCCG
>DATJGQ010000809.1:0-4176 GCA_035494815.1 Gemmataceae bacterium | reverse complement strand
CTCGACGCTCGCCAAAACGACGAGTCAGCCGGCTCGACCGTTTTCCTCCGGCACGAAAAAGCTGTGAGGAATAAATAGACCCTGCTGACGGCGGGGACGCGCACGTCTAGCGAAAGAATTCTTGTTGCACCGGATGGTTTACCCCTTATTATTGAAGCCCGTTGTCCAGGACGACGCTCGGTCGGCTCACCCAACCGCGTTCGAACGCCGTCGCGGGTATCACCGGACGGCCGACGGTCGAGTCTCCAGCGCCCGGGTCCGTTAAGTTGGTGCCTGTTCGCACATGTCATGGAACTGACCATGTCGCCGACGTGTCTCGTCGTCGGCGACGCGGCCGGCAACCCTTCTTAACAAGCACCTGCGTGTGATCGGTCGAGGGACCAATGCCGCCGTCTGGGCCCGGACTGTCCGTCTGAATTCACTACTTCTTTGAGGTTACGCCCGATGTTGAAGCTCCCCCGGCGCGGCTGGCTGAATTCCCTGTTCGCTCGCCGCACGGTCCCGATTCGGCGTCGTCCGAGCCGTGCCCGGCTCGGCATCGAACGGTGCGAGGACCGCACGCTGCCGTCGAGTTCGATCCCGCTGAACAGCTTCGGCCAGACGCCGCAGTGGGTGCCGATCGGGGGGGCACCAGAACTTCAGGGCTTCATGCCGGGGCGGTTGAACGCCAGCGGCCGCATCGCCGGCATCGCAGCGGACCCGACGAATCCGGACCGGATCTTCATCACGGCCGCCAGCGGCGGCATCTGGCGGACGCTAAACGGCACCAATCCGCTCGGCCCGACCTGGGTGCAGTTGACCGACCATCTGCCGCAGTCGTCGTTCCCCGGCATTCCGCCGGCCGTCGCCGACACGCTTCGGACGCTCAACATGGGCGCGATCGCTGTCGCGCCGAGCAACCCGAACATCATTTACGCCGCAGAAGGCGAGGGCGACACTGGTACACGGGGTCACGGCGTCCTCAAATCGACCGACGGCGGAAACACCTGGACACTGATGGGTTACCCGTTCCTGGATAACATCTCGGTCCATTCGCTCGTCGTGTCCCGGCAGGACCCGAATCTCGTCTACTTCTCCTCCCAGAGCGGCGCCAATCCGGGCATCTTCCGGACGCTCGACGGGGGCCAAACGTGGACGAACATCACAATCAACGACCCCCTGCTCGGAATTGTTGTGGCGTTCACCGACGTCGACCTGGACCCGAACAACCCGGACGTCGTCTATGCCTGCGCCGGGCAGGCCTCCGGCAGCGTGACCAACGGCATTTACCGGACGACCAACGCACGAGCGGCAGCCCCGACCTGGTCTCTCCTGCTGGGCGGATCGACCGTCGTGCCGGTAACTCTGCCGGGCAATATTCAGCTCACTGTCTCGCCGACGTCGCCGAGTACTCTCTACACCTCCCTCGCGGAGAAAAACAACGGCACCACGTCGAACCTGTTGGGCGTATACAAGACGAACGACTCCGGCATCAACTGGCAGCGGATTCTCGTCGGCATTCCCGACTTTCTCGGGGGGCAGGGCGCGTTCAACAACGTCATCGCCGTCAGCCCGACCAACCCGCAGGTGCTGTTTGTCGCCGGCGCCGGCGTCGGCAACCTTCAGGGGACGCAACACGTCTTCATGTCCGCCGACGGCGGGGCGACGTTCCTGGACATCGGCACCGCAGGTACCCCCCCGGCCGGCCCACACACCGACTCGCACGTCGGCGTATTCGACGCCCAGGGCCGTCTCTTACTCGGCACCGACGGCGGCATTTTCCGACTGAGCCCGCCCAGCCAGACACTCACTCCGACGACTGCCGTCGGGTCGCTGACATGGGTCTCGTTGAACGGAAATAACCTCTCCAGTCCGACGATCACTGCGCTGAACACGCTGCAGTTCCGCGGAGTCGCACTGCACCCGCGCGACCCGAACATCGCCATGGGCGGCACCCAGGACAACGGCACCGCGCGGTTTAACGACAACGTCGGCTGGCAGGGGGTCGAAGACGGCGACGGCGGTCGAGTGGTCTACGACTTCGACAACCCGCAGCACCTCGTCATCGACGGGCCCGTCGCCAGTCATGGCACAGCGAATTTCGTGGAGTTCTCCGACGACGGCGGGCTCACCTTTACCGGCAGCGGCGGGTCGGTCATCAACCCCGGTTCCGCGCTGGCCATCCCGCCGTTAACGATCGACCCATCCCGTTCGGCGCGGTACTTCCTCGGGACCAACGTGCTGAACATCTCCGAGGACGGCGGCCGTACCTGGGGGAGTAACTACCGCTTCTTCGCGTCAACGCCGGGCAGCACGGTCACGATTCCGGCGACGCCGATTACGGCCGCGATCTCGGCGATCGGTACCGCCCGGACCGGCAACGCCGCCAACTTACCCGTGCTCCTGGTCGCTCATACCAATGCTTTGCCGGTCACTGCTAACAACGTTACTTATCCGCCCCTCGCCATGCTGCGGCTCGTCGTCCAACCGCCGGGCACGACCTTGCAGACGTCGGATTGGACGGACGTCACCCCGCCGGGCGCCGGCAGAATCTTTCAAATCATCGTCGATCCGACCGACGTCACATCGCGGACGATTTATGTGGTCGCCGCCGGCGGTGTCTTTAGGACGACCGACGGCGCCGCGAGTTGGCAGGACATCAACGGGTCCGGCGCGACGGCACTCCCGAACGGCGTCACCAGCGGCCAGCTCGACGTCCGCATCCCCGCCGACCCCACCGACGATGTGCTCTTTGTCGGGGGCAGCTTCGGCGTCATGCAGGTCACGAACCCCCTCGGCAACACATTCGACTGGACGAAGACGGCCAACGGCCTGCCGGATTTGGGGGTGACCGAATTGGCCTTCAACGCCACCACCGGCATCCTCGCGGCGAGCACCTTCGGCCGCGGCGTTTTTGAATTGCAGATCCGCGGCCTCATCCGCGGCCAACTCTTCCTCGACACCAACGGCAACGGCGTGAAAGACGCCGGCGAGCCGATCGTGCCCAACGCGACCGTCAAGCTGCTCAACGCCGACACGAACGCGGAACTCGCCAACACGCAGACCGACGCTAACGGGTTCTACGAATTCCGCAGCATCCTCCCCGGCGTCACGACGGCAACCAACTTCCGCGTCATCCAGTCCGTCCCCGGCTTCGTGCAGACGACGCCGATCCTGAACTTCCCGAACTTCACGACCGGCTCGACGTTTGACGTGGGCGACGCGACGCTCAACCCCGTCCGCGTCAACATCGGCCTGTTCCAGCTCGGGACGATCAGTGGGATCAAGATCGAAGACTTCAACGCCAACGGCCTGCTCGACCCCGGCGAGAACGCCGTCCCCGGGTTTACGATCTACGTGGACCGCAACAATAACAACAAGCTCGACACCGGCGAGTTGTCCGCGGTGACGGTCGCCAACGGCACCTACACGATCAACGGCGTCGGGCCGGACGTGCTCAACGGCCAAAACCTCGGCCCGAACGTCATCCGCGAGATCGCGCCCGCCGGCCAAACCTGGCAGCAGATCTTCCCCGCCGCCGGCTTCTGGAGCGTCAGCCTGACCAGCGGTCAGACCCAGCCCGGGATAAACTTCGGCAACATCCGCCCGTCCTCCATCGCCGGCGGCACGTTCGAAGACAAAAACGGCAACGGCGTCCGCGACGCGGGCGACCCGCCCTCCGGCGGCCATACGATCGAGTTGATCAACCCCGCCAACGGGTCCGTCATCCAGACGACCACGAGCGCTCCTGACGGGTCGTACATCTTCCGCAGCCTCGTCGCGGGCAACTATCGCATTCGCGAAGTCCCGCTCGCCGGCTGGATCCAGACCACGCCCGACCCGCCGGACATGACCCTCGGGTCGAACCAGCAGATCACCAACATCCCGTTCGGCAACTTCCGCCTGATCACCGTCGCCGGCGTCAAGTTCGACGACCGCAACGGCACCGGCGTCCAGGACACCGGCGAAGTCGGCGCGAGCGGCTTTACGTTCGAGGTCATTAATGCGGCCACCAAGGTGGTCGCCGGCACTGGGACGTCGGACGGCACCGGCGCCTTCCAGGTCACCGGCCTCGGGCCGCTCCCCGCGGGCGGCCAATACCAGCTCCGCGAGGCGCCCCAGGCCGGTTGGGTGCAGACGACCGCGACCCCCGCCCCGTTTACGCCGATCAGCAGTCAGGACCCGACGGGATTGCTG
>DATJGQ010000808.1:0-3793 GCA_035494815.1 Gemmataceae bacterium | reverse complement strand
AGAGCGAGGCGGTGTTTGACGCACCCCGGGAATGGTCGAGCCGCATTCCACGGGGCGACCTGACCGGCTCGACATCCACGTTTCGTGGAGGAGGACGAGTATGAAGGCCCTCATTCCCTGGCGTCGAACGACCGGCGTGTTGGAGCCCTACCGGCTGCAGATGGAAGATCTGTTCGAGCGGTTCTTCGGGCCCGCGGAGACCGAAGGCAACGGCTTGACCAAGGTGTGGGCCCCCCGGGTGGACGTCGCGGAAACCGAGAAGGAAGTGTTCGTCAAGGCGGAACTGCCGGGCGTCGATCCCAAGGAGGTCGAGCTGACGGTCCAAAACGGCGTACTCACCATCCGCGGCGAAAAGAAGGAGGCAAAAGAGGACACGAAGAAGGACTATCATCGCGTCGAGCGGTTTTTCGGGCAGTTCTATCGCGAGGTACCCCTTCCGGCCGGTGCCGACTCGGACAAGATCACCGCCACCAGCACACAGGGCGTGATCACAATCGCGATTCCGAAGAAGCCGGAGATTCTGCCCAAGAAGATTGCCATTAAGGCCCTAGCCACCTAAGTGCCGAGGGTCGAAAGGAGGCACACCTTGCCGAATGTGGGACGACCTGCGGCGTAGGTTGTCGGGTGCGGACGGTGACCCGGCAGCCTACGCCGCAGGTTCATTTGGGCCGGAGTCGTCGCCGAAGCGGCACATCGATCGCGTAGTCGGCGGCCACGAGCGCGTCGCTCATGGCGCCGACCGAATCTGCAATCCTTCGAATCTTCGGCGGCACAAGACCTACAAACTCAGCCTTTCGAGGACCCCTGTCAGAACTGCCTCGGCGATCACTCAGGCACTGTGTCAGATTGGCCGAGCCGCACCCCGAATCAATGCTTTTCGTCACAGTGAATCACACCGTCGTTCCCGAGTACTTGCCCGCATTGGTGAAAGTCACCTGCGAAAACCACGGGAAAACCGTGGGATTTCGCGGGTTTGTTGTGCCGGAAGGACCGGCGTCGCGCGATTGGCTTCGGAGTTGCAATGGACGTGTGCCGCACCCGGATAGCGAACCATGAACGTTGTCTCCAGGAGGTGTCGCGTGGCCATAGTCACCCAATCGCTCCGCGCACTTACGGCGGGCACGCTTATGAGCCCCGAAGTCGTGACGATCCCCGAGGCGCTTCCCGTTCGGGATGCGGCCCGCCGCCTCGCCGCCGCTCACGTCAGTGGCGCGCCGATCGTTGACGGGAGCGGCCGCTGCGTGGGCGTGCTCTCGTTATCGGACATCGCCCGTTGGGCGATTCGGCCGCCGGCCCCCATCGGCGGTCCGTCGCGGACCTGCTCGCACTGGGAGCACGGCCGCGGGGCCGCCGGCGAAGATGTCGCCGTCTGCAAACTCGCCCCGGGCGCGTGTGCGCTGCAACGGCGACAGGCCGGGCCGAACGGAAAACCGGTGACGGCCTGCACGCAACCTCATGGCGTGTGCGTGGGCGAGTGGCAGGTGCTGGAGCCCGAGAAATCGTCGGACACAGTCGGCGAGTTCATGACCGCCGATCCGGTCACTGCCTCCACGGACACGCCGATCCGGACCTTGACGCGGATGATGATCGACGCGGCGATTCACCGGGTGGTCGTTGTCGACGAGGCGGGTCGCCCGGTCGGGATCGTTTCTTCCACCGACGTACTGGCGGCGGTCGCGCGGTGTTCGTTTGAGGCCGGCGAGGAAGAAAACTCGGTGCCCTTCGAATCGGCTATTTATGCCGGCGGCTGACGCAGTCAGTGTGATCGGCCCCGCCGCCCAGTAGTCGTCCTCTGTATGTTGCCATGCCGGACCGGCCCGTCCGGAGAAAGGGATATCATGAGCACCCGACGTTTCATCCTGGTGGTCGTGTTCGTCACGTTCGCCGTGGCCATCTTCGGCCCGATTCTCCGCGGCTTCGGGACGGCGCCTGAAAATGGCGGCGACGACAGGGCCGCGCAGCCGCCGAACGCCGACGCGATGACGAGGCTGATGCGAAAGAAACTCGAGCACGCGCAAAAGCTTCTGGAAGGGATTGCCATCAACGACCTGAAAAAAGTGGACGAGAACGCCGGCGACCTGATGACCCTCAGCAAGCTCGCCGAGTTCCGCGCACTCAAGACGCTTGATTACGACCGACAAACGAATGATTTCCGCCGCACGCTCGACGACATGCGGCGGGGCGTGAAGAACAAAAACCTGGAAGCGGTCACGCTGGCCTACATGGACATGACCATGACCTGCGTCCGCTGCCACACGCACGTCCGCGATACACGGCTGGCGCGATTGGATTGACAATTGTTTCAGGCCGTGCCATCCGCGGCGCCGCGGTATCCGGGCTGACGTCCGGCCGGCCGACTGACCTAACTCTGGGAGGGAGACTGCCATGACTGCTGCGACGATCACCCGAGACGCGGCGCCCGAGGCCGCCACGCGGAAGTTAACCCTGCGCGCCCGGACGGCGGCCGACCTGATGACCGAGGACGTCATTTCGATCGACCAGGGTGCCCCGCTCCACCACGCGGTCGCCACGCTGGTCGACCGCAAGTTCAGCGCGGCCCCGGTGACCGACGCGGCCGGCCGACCGGTCGGCGTGCTCAGCATGACCGACGTCATCATCCATGACCGGAACTCCGTCGCCTACGCCCGGCCGGTGCCGGAGTACTACCTGAAGTCCGACCTGCAGGAATCGATCGGCGAGGCGGCCGACGGGTTCCAGGTCGAGGTCGCCGACCGAACGCCGGTCCGCGACCTGATGACGCCCGTCGTCTTCTCGGTCCGGCCGGACACGCCGGCGCGGCAAGTGATCGAGCAAATGCTAGACCTAAGGGTGCACCGGCTGTTCGTAATCGACGATGACGGCATTCTGGTCGGCGTCATCAGCATGACCGACGTCATGCGGCGGCTGCTGCGCTGATCCGAGTGGATCGCGGGTCGCGAATCGTTCCCGATTCGCGACCCGATCGTTTCATATCCTCCCTTCTGTATCATGTCCGGCCTTCCCGGCGCGACCGACACATTTCCCGCGCCCGAATAGACAGGAAACGGTAGCTTGTGCTGGGTCACGGTGCGGTCAGAGGCAGACCCCCACGTCATCCGAAATGGAGTGCGGTCAATGGCCAGCGCAGTGCGCCCCCGGTTTGTGCCCCCGCCCTTCCAGGACGCGGCCGAACAGGGCCGTCTGATCCTGCGGAACGGCAGCACGGCAACGATCCGGCTCGCCCGGCCCGAAGACGCGGAGGCTTTACGCGTCTTTTTCGACGGCCTCTCGCCGGAGTCGCGGCGGCGCCGGTTCTTTTCCGTCGGCCCGCCATTGCCCGAATTGATCACGTCTCTGTCAGATTCCTCCGACCCCCGCTCCGCGCTGACTCTTCTTGTCATCCGCACCGCGGAGGGCGGGCCGCGCATCGTGGCGACCGGCTCGTACTTCGCGAAGGACGAGCGGACGGCCGAAGTCGCCTTCGCCGTGGACGAGTCGTTCCAGGGCAAAGGCCTTGGCACGCTCCTGCTGGAACGGCTCGCGGTGCTGACGGTGCGAAACGGCTTTACCCGGTTCTGGGCCATCACCCACGCCGATAATCGGGCCATGCGCGACGTCTTTCGCGAGTCGGGATTCGCCCTCGCGGAGGAGCTGCGCGGGAGTGAGATCGAGGTGGACCTGTCGGTCGTGCCGAGCGAGACGGCCGTCGCCCGACTCGAAACGCGCGACCGGATCGCCACCGCGGCGTCCTTGCGACCCTTCTTTCGCCCGCGGTCGGTGGCCGTCGTCGGCGCGTCGCGCGACCCGGCGAGCA
>DATJGQ010000807.1:0-2072 GCA_035494815.1 Gemmataceae bacterium | reverse complement strand
CCTGTCGCACGACATTCCTGGTCAAACCCGGTGGACAAGGGGGGCGTGGCGACTCCGGTCCGACGGGTGACGACTCGGGCCCTTCGAGTCCCGCGCCAGGAAACGGCCCACTCGGGCCGGTCCCCGCGCCCATGGTCGCCAACGCCTATGGCGAGATGGTGCCATTGCGGAAGCCCGGCCGCCGGGACGACGTACCGATGGCGCGGCCGGCGCCCGAACCGATCGAAGACCTCGACTGGCGCACCGCCCCGCCGCCGGTGCAAGAAGTCGCGTCGACTGTCATCGCGCCGCCGCGAGCCGTCGCGCCAGTGCCCGAAGTCGTCGAGGCCCCCCGACGCCGCCGGCCTCTCGTGACGATTGCCGCCTTGATCCTCGTGATCGGCGGCCTGACCGGCGGCGGAGTCTGGTACGTCGCCACCGCGCTGAGTCAAAGTGAGGACCGACTCCGGGCCGAAGCCGAGGCAGATTACAAGGCCGAACGATTCCGCCCGGCACAGAAAAAATATAGCCTCCTCGCCGACAAGTTCGGCCGGGGCGATCGCGGCGTGCAGTACCGCTTGCTCGCCGATCTCGCCGATCTGCACGACAAGGCCACCGGTGACGTCGCCGACGCTTCGGACACCGCCCGCCGGTTCGTCGAAAACTACTCGCGCAATCCGGCCCTCGACAAACACCGCGACGACCTGGCGAAACTCCTGGTCAACCTGGGCGGCCAGATCGCCACTCGCGCCGAGCAATCGTCGCAAGACGCCGACGAAATGCTTCGCCGCGGGGACCAGATCCTGGCCCTGCTCGACCGCTACCCGCCGAAGAACGGCCAGCTCGCTGACCTCCGCAAGCAGTTCGATCGGATTCGCACGAATGCCACCCGCGCGAGCGAGCGCCGGGCCAAGGTGGACGCGATCCGACTCGCGCTGCGGAAGCCGACGCCGGACCTCGCCGAAGCGAAGCGGATCATGCTCGGGGCGGGTCTCGAGAACGACCCGGAGGTACTCGCCGAGATCGAGATCGCCCGCAAGAAGCTCGGAGAACTGGTGCGGTACGAGCCTCTGAATCGTCAACCGCTGATGGTCGCGCCGCCGGACGGTCCGCCGAGCATTCTCCTCGAGACCGCCCTGCCGCCGCCGCGGTCGGGCACCGCCGACATCGTGCTTGCGGTGGCCCGCGGCCTCCTCTACGCGCTGGATTCCCGCAACGGCCGGCGACTCTGGGTCACTCGCGTCGGGCCGGACGCCGACTCGCTCCCCGTCCGCGTGCCCGGCCGCGGCGACGAGCCGGAACTGGCCCTCGTCGCCGCCACCGACCCGCCCGCGCTGACCGCCCGCGACCTGCGGACCGGCGCCGTCCGCTGGCACCAGCCGCTCGAGGCGGCGCCGCTCGGCCGGCCGGTCTTCGACGGCATCAACCGCCTCTACGTTCCGACGGCCGGCGACGGTGGCCTGATCTACGACTTGGACGCCCGGACCGGCACGCTGCTTGGCCAGTTCGCGACCCATCAGCCGCTCGCCGGCGGCGCCGCGTTAGACCAAACCTACGGCCGGCTGTACGTCCCCGCCTATGGGGACAACGTGTATGTCTTCAACTATCACCCCGAGGGCGGCGGCCCCCCGCGGCGCGAGGGACTTCTCGCCACGGGACACGCGCCGGGCGGACTGCGCGGCGAGCCGATCGTCGTCAGCGGCGAAGAAGGGATCGAAGTCCCCCGCTACCTCGTGCTGGGCGAGGCGGACGGGCTGGACGCGATGAAGTTGCGGGCGTTTCAGCTCGTCTCCAAGCCGGACATCTTCGCATCCGTCGCCGACGTCCGCCTGCCGGGCTGGTCATGGTTTTCGCCGTACGCCGACTCGGAAAAGATCGCCCTGGTCACCGACGCCGGCGCGCTCGGTCTGTTCGGCATCCGACAGGCGGGCAACCCCTACGACGTGCCGCTCTTCCCGCTGCTGGGCTTCGACCCGCCGGCGGCCGAAGCAGCGCGGCAGCCGCTGCGGGCCCAACTCGTCCATGCGGAAGAATACGGCTTCTGGGTGCTGGCCGGCGGCGTCCTGCAGCACTGGCGGCTCGGCCTCGACCGG
>DATJGQ010000806.1:0-3037 GCA_035494815.1 Gemmataceae bacterium | reverse complement strand
GAGGCGTAAGCCCGACGTGGAAGCAGGCAGCTACAGGAGCGCTTTCACGTCGGGCTTACGCCTCGACGCTCGCCAAATGCTATCGCCCGTCCCAGTTCAACGTGATTCGGGCGACCGGGCCGGGAATGCGCAATCGGAGCAATGGGACGGGGTCGTACGGGTCCGGTTCCCGCTCGACCGTCACCCATCCCGGGCGCACCTGACAGCCGTGCTGATAGTGCAGGCTGAGCACGACGACGCCGTCCTCCGGGACGACGTCCGTGAGTGTAATCCGCTGTGGTTCGAGAGTCAGTCCACGGGCCGACCCTTTGAGCAGGAACCCGTGAGGCCGGCGAACGGCATAGAACGCGCGGCCCTCCCAGCCGGGCGGAGCGGTCATCTGCTCGGCCGATGCGAATCGCGACAGCCGCTCGCGGGCCATCTCGCTCGAACAGACGAACCAGCCGACGTTGTACCGCCGGCAGTAGCACTCCAGTTCCTCGTCCGACCAGATCCACATCGGCCGGCCGGCCAGGATGCCGTCCCGCAAGGCCATCGAGCCGTGCTCCAGATCCGTGGCGGCGCCGAGGCCTCCCAGGAACGGCCGCCGCGACCACGGGGCGAGTAAGACGGTCCACGGCTCGTCGCCGCCGGCAACGTCTTCCCACACGATCCGGGCGTCCGGCGTTGTACACGCCTCCGCCCAGCGGACGAACGCCTGGGCCAGCGGCGGCCGGCCCAGCATCAGTGGCCGGGGGCCCCAGGCCGTCACGCCAGGTGCGATCGCCCGTCGGCCGATTAACAGCCCGCCCACCACGGCCGAGACGATCAGAAGCGTCGCGACGCCACAGCGGCGATATGGACAGGCGACCAACCAAGCGGCGAGCGATGTGCACGCCTGCGCCGTCGGCACGATCGCCAGACAGATCGCGGCGTATAAGCACTGATCGTTGCCGAACGGCCGCAAGGGCGACCAGAAGTAGCCCGCCACCGCCAGCGTCATCGCCCCGCCGGCAGCGAGGGACAGCCATGCGAGCGTCCGTCCGCCGGCGTGAAACCCGAGGGTCGCCAGCCGGCCGATCGTCCCGATTAGCCCGGTCAGCACCAGCACGGCGAACGCGACGCGGTCGAGCAGTCCGCCGCCCCACGGCGGCGACTCCCACAGGTCCCACCAAACCCGGCACGGCGCCGGCGGCGTTGCGGACCGAATGGGGAGATGGATCCACCAATAGCGCGCCCAGTCGAGCACCCACTCCGACATGATCGCGCCGGCACCGAGCTGGGCGAGCAGCAACCCGACGTGCCACGCCCCGTCATGCCCTCGCCGCACGCCGAACCAGAACCCCGCGGTCAGTATCACGAAACCCGCCCATATGCTCGGATTGAGATACCATCCGCCCGCCGCCGTCACAACCATGCCGATCCAAGCGATCACTCCCGGTCGCAAGTGGTAACGCGTCAGGAGGGCCAAATAGAGCGCGATATGCCCGCCAAGCGTAAGCGCATTCAAATCGCCGGCCTCGAGCAATCGCCGGGCCGGGTCATTCCAGAGGCCCAGAATCGCGAGTCCGAATGCCACCAGGCACGTCGACCGACCGACACCCAGTGCCGCGGCGGCGAGCCACAACGTGGCTGGCAGCAGGGTCACCGTGAGCCACAACGCCAGTTTGTAGACGTGCGGGTGCACATCCCCGCTCACGACAAAAGCGGCCAGCTCGACGGGGCGGCCGCCGCCGTCGAAGACCGGCGATTTCGGATATCCCGCCTGGAACAGCGGGTCGTAACAGACGAACGCACGCGACCGCTGCCAGGCGCGGCCGCTGAGTGTCGACTGGTAGTAATGAAGTGGGTATCGGCCATCAGTGATCGGCGCGTCGTCCGTCATCGCCGACCACGCGTCGGTCGGCCCAAAAAGCTGCAGCGCGAGATCGCCTTGGAGAATGAGCAGCGCGCAAAACGCCGCCCACGAGCCGACGCGCCGGAATGAGGTCCGAACATCGGCCGCCGCAAGGTCTCCGGCGTCAGCGTCGATGGAGCGGCCGACCGTCATAGCGCCGCGGATAGTACGCCGGGACGTTCAGGCGGACAAGCCGGGTTTTGCTTGGCTTGATCGACCGCCGTCCGCCTTGCTTGACTCCCCCCCAAGCGTTGTTAAGATTCATTGTCGTTAGCGCTTACGTCATAATCGCGGAGCCGCACCCCATGAAATGCCAGAAGTGCAGCAAAGCGGCGACGATGCACATAACCGAAGTTCTGGGCGAGGAACAGTTTGAAGAGCATCACCTGTGTGAGGATTGTGCCCAGAAGTACCTCTACGAGCCGCCAAAGAAAGGCGCGGCGGCCAAATCGGCCGAACCCGCCGCCGAGGAATCAGACGATCTGACAGCCCTCAAACAGCGCGAGTGCCCCATTTGCGGTATCAAGTTCGTCGAGTTCCGTAATTCGGGTCGGTTGGGTTGTCCGCACGATTACCTGGAGTTCCGAGAGGAGCTGATGCCGTTGCTCGAGAACATCCACGGCGAAACGCGGCACATGGGCAAGACCCCGCGGCGGTTGCCGCAGACGAAACAGGCTCAGTCCGAACTGATCCAGCTTCGCAAGCAGCTCCACCAGGCTGTCACGAAGGAAGCTTACGAGGAGGCCGCAAAGCTCCGTGACCGCATCCGCCAACTGGAAGAACGGTAAGGACAGAAGGGGGCGCTAGCCGCATGAAGTGCCAGCACTGCCCGAACCCGGCGACCGTGCACCTGACCAAGATCGTCAACAAGCAGAAGCAGGAGCTGCACCTCTGTCAGGCGTGCGCGGAAAAACACGCCGCGCCGGCCGCGGAACTCAGCCTGTCGGCGATTCTGCAATCGCTCATCGGCCAGCACGTGAGTGCCGTCTCGGAAGAACTGTCTCGATTGAATTGCCCTACTTGTGGCATAAAGTATATGGAGTTCCGCTCCGACGGCCGATTGGGCTGCCCCGCCGATTACGAGGTATTTCGCGCGGGCTTGTTGCCGATCCTGCAGCGCATCCACCGGGCCACCCGGCACGTCGGCAAGGTGCCCCGCCG
>DATJGQ010000805.1:0-5475 GCA_035494815.1 Gemmataceae bacterium | reverse complement strand
AAATCGCGGGTTCAGTTCGACGGCATCGAGTTGATCCCCGGAGATCATGCGACGTGCGATCGCGCGCGTGACGGCGCCGGTTCCGGGACCGACTTCAAGGATTCGATAGGGGGGTCGTGCCCCAGACAGCGGGGCGGCAAGAGTCTTCGCCAGAAAACGGCTACTGGGCAAAAGCGCGCCGGTCGCCCGGAAATGTCGCCGCGACTCCTTCAGAAAGGTGCCGCAATCGCTCCAGAAGTTCATCAGCTGCTGCCCTGACGCGCACGAGCCGGAGCCGCCGCCATGAAGGGAACATAGTCTAATTCGTCGCGCCGGCAACGGGATTGCACGTCTTTATTCACCGGAAAGTCGTTTCGGCACCGGAGCTTCGGCAAGTGCGGGCGACTTGGCCCCGATCGCGCGGGCGAAGACCGCGGCAATCGACTGCGGAGTCACCGCTTCCTCGCTGCGCCCGGTCGGCATGCCCGGGCCGAGAAACAGCAGCGGCACATGGCGATCATAGGCATACGGCGTGCCGTGACCCGTGCCGGTCGGGTAGGTTGTGACCAAATAGTACGGCTTCGCGACGATCGCCACGTCGCCGCTGCGGTCGGGGTGGTAGCTCTTCTTCATCATTCGCCCGAACTCGTCGAGGGAGGCTGCGTCGCCGTCCAAGTCCCTACGCGTGTAGGCCGCAACCACATAGGGTTGCGTCCGAAACCAGGCCGCCAAGGCGTCGGCGACCGCCGCCCGCTTGAGCCGCCGGGCCGCGATGACGTTCTCGTTCAGGTAGGTCCAGGGGTAGTTCTCGTTCACAATCCAGTTCGTACTCGAGCCGCCTAGTACCCTGCTCAGATGCTCGTTCGCGGCTTCCCGGATCGCTTTCGGATCGACGCGGCGGGCGTCGCGGCCCTCGCGCACCGATTGCTCCGGCACCGGGGCGACGCCGTGATCGGCCGTCATCGCCAATAGGTAGCGGCCGCGCCCGACCGCGCGATCCAAAGCGGCCAAAAGGTCGCGGACGATCAGGTCGGACCTGAGTGTTATGTCGAGCACCTCCTGGGAATCGGGCCCGTAGGTATGCCCGACGAGGTCGTTGCTCGAGAAGCTGATGGTGAGCAGTCCGGGGGCGTCGTCCTTACCGAGTTGTTCGGCGTCGATCGCCCGCAGGGCGAGGTCGAGCAGCAATTGGTTGCCGAAGGGAGACGCCTCGACCGTGTCGTAATAGTCCTTGGCGGGCTGCTCGAGTCCGGCGGACATGGGGTGTGGGAACGCGCGCCCCTGCTTCTTCACGACGCCCAAGCCTTCGCCCGCCACGTCGTCGGGGCCGGCCCATCGCACATAATCACGGTCGTTGCGCAACCGCGTCCAGTCACGCCCGAACCACTGATCCGCGGGATGCGCCCGGTTGAAGTCGCGGGCCCACGAGTGCGGCGTGTCTCGATAGTACGTCGATGTGACAAACTGACCTGACCGCAGGTCGAACCAGTAACAAGCGTCCGGATGCTGGCCGACCGGCAACAGCGCCGAGCGGTCCTTGAACGATAAACCGACGACCTTACCTCGGCCGGCAGTGATTTCTTTGATGACATCCCCGACCGTCGGAGCGAGGAGTCGGGCCGGGCTGCCAGATCCTTTCGACTTTTCTTTGTCCTTGCCTTTCGATTTGTTTTTCTCGGCCGGGGGCCGAAAAGAGTAGACCGGCTGATACCGATCTTCGGCCGCACACGAAACTGTCGCCCCGGCCGATCGGTCCCACCAGTCGTTACTGATGATGCCGTGCCGCTCGGCCGAGCATCCCGTTAACAACGAGGCGTGTCCTGGCCCCGTCGTGGTGATGCCATGGGCGTAGTGACAGTTGGTAAACCAGGTGCCTTCCCGCTCCAGGCGAAGAAAGCCGTCGGGACAAAACAAGTCATGCCAGCGTAGCAGGTAGTCGCCGCGCATCTGGTCGAACACGACCAGCACGAGCAGTTTTGGCGGCGGCGCATCGGCGGCGATAGCGTCTCGCGGGCCGAGTCCGCCCAAAAGAACCGAGGCAGCAATGATGACGGAGACAAACACGGCCAGTCGGCCGGACCGGTAGACGGGCATGATGCGACTCGAAGGTCAATCAGGGGGCGAGGCGGGTCGCCAGGGCGGGGGCGGACGACACGTTCGCGTCCGGGACGTATTGCCGCTCGGCCGGACGCAGTGACGCGAGCCGGTGGGCGAGCGCCCGCCGGTCGAGGAACGGCGGCGGAATAATTCCCGGCCGCGCGACCAGCCCCGCAGCGGTTAGTTTGCCGAGCGTTGGCCGTTCGCCTAGGGCGACTTTCCCGGCGAACATGAGGCCGACAATGTCCGCATGACGGGCGGCCGCGGCGTGCGACAGTGCATCGACAACACGATACAGCCCGAGGGCATAGCAGAGGTCCTTCGCGAATCCCCCTGTGCTACAAGGAAGACAACCACGGAATACACGGGCGGATTGCTGATAGCTGTCGTGCGGCTCGTCGGTGTGCCGCAGGAAGAATCGATAGACCTGCAGGAAATCGGCCCCGCCTTCGGCCATGCGGACGGCCTGCGTCCGCCGCCAGAGTCGCGCCAGCCGCCCGGCGTGACAGACACCCGCGAGCAATTCGCACAGCACCGCGAGACCTTCCTGCGTGGCGGCTGTCGATGGCGGTCCTTTGGCCAACGCCGCAAGATACGGCTGCCGCAGGCCGTTGATCGTCGTGCCCAGGTGGACCCAGCCCTCGTGGTATTCGAGCAATGCCAGATCGAGCACCGAGAACATCGCCCGACGGCGGAGTTTGACGTAATCACACCCGGCCGCGGCGTCGGCTATGATCCGGTCACACATTTTCACACGGACCTGAATGTGCGGCGGGATCAGCGGCCGGAGCCGGTCCGCGAGGATCGAAACGGCCTCGGGCGCGGCGAAGATCTTGCGCAGGTTCTCAGGACGCGTCGGATCACCGGGGGCCATAGCGGCGAAAAGGGCCGTGACGGCCCGGCTTTCGGCCGAGGTCGACGCCGTCTGGTAGAGCCGTCGGGACATGGCGGAGAATTCCGGCGTCCCGCGGGCCGTCAGCAGGCCCACGACTTCACGATACTCCTCGCATCGTCTCCGCAGCAATTCCCCGGCGGCGTGGCGGCCGAGTGACAGATCGATGTCGCGCTCGATTCCCCGAAGTTCTGCAAGCTTTTCGGCCGGTTCGAACGGGAGCGGCGTGGCGCGGTACGTGTCCGCCGTGACCCGCGGAAGTGCGCGGGCCCCTGCGGCGAAGAATTCGGTTTCGACGGAGGCGGGCCAGTGAATTGCGGGCAGGACGCGGAGGGGGCGTTGGGCGGATACGAGCCGATCGCTAAGCGAGCAGATCGCCCGCTCCTGAGCGGTCAACGGTTGAGAGTCTGGCTCGTCGTCGGTCGCGAACTCGTTGGTCATCGTCTCGCCGGCCGCCGGGCTAGGTCGGCCACTGATCGGGTACGCTCCATCATCTGTTCGGACCCGCCACCATCCACGTTGGGGGTCGTCATAAAGTATGACGTCTTAAAGGTCCAGATCATTCCAATCATATACCAAACTTTTCCGAATCAGCAGCAGAATTCGGCAAAACCCGCCGCAGCGCCGCCATGCCGAGTTCGATGACCTGGGTCGGCCGCAGCTGCCAGAGCGTCGGGTTCATCAACTCCAGCGACACCCAGCCGTCGTAGCCGCGCTCACGAAGCTTCGCCAGGATCGTTGTGACGGGCAGGTCGCCGTCGCCGGGCAGGATGCGGTCGGCGTCGCTCGCCAGTTCGCGCGAAACGCCCGCCAGATCGGAAACCTGCACGAACGCTAGATTCTTCGGCGTGACCAGGTCGAGGTCTTCAAACTTACTCGGCCCTTTGTAGTAGTGGAACACGTCGAACGCGACGCCGACGTTCGCTTCGCTGCACGCTTCGACCAGGCGAATCGCCGTGTCGAGACTCGTACAGAACGTGTCCGAGCCGCGGAATTCGAGGCCGAGCCGCACGCCGAACCCGTCGGCCCACTGGGCGGCCTGTCGGAGTGAGACGACCGCCCGTTCCAGGTCAGTCTGCTCGAGGGCACGCACGAAATCCGCCACGACGAGCAAGGTTTTGATGCCGAACGCCTGGCACACTTCCAGCCGCCGGCGGTAATGATCGAAGTGGGCCTTGCGCTGTTCGCCTTGAGAAAGCAGGAGCCCGCCCTGGTAGGACGCAGCCGCGAGCGTGACGCCATTGGCAGCGAGAAGATCGCGTGTCGCACTCGGGGAGTGCTGTTCGAGGTGCTTTTCGAGCTTGGTGAGCCAGACTTCGAGGGCGGGACAACCGGCCTGACCGCAGGCCTCCACGTCGTCGGCGAACATGGCCGGCATTGTAGTCGCTTCGCTGACGCACAGCTTCATGACGGGGTGGTTTGATCCTCGCCCTCGGAATACCCGCGCATCCGGTTGGCGTATTCCTCGATCGCCGCTTCCTGGTCGGGCGTCTCAATTGAACCCGGCCGCAATTCCCGTACCCGTGAGATCGCTTCGCGCGCGGTGAGTCCTTGCGTGACGAGGTACGCGGCGAGAACAGTCCCCGTCCGTCCCAGGCCGGCCGCGCAATGGACGGCCAGCCCCATTCCCTTTTCCCGGGCGCGGCGGATGGCGGACACCGCGGATTCGAGCTGTTCCTGGGTCGGCGCGTGCATGTCTTCGATCGGGATGTGGATCGACAGCAGGCCGGCCTCGTTGATCCAGTCGGACCGCAACGGCATCTCCGTCAGGCTGATGAGCAGTTGCAGGCCTTGCGAGCGGAGCCAGGTCAGATCCTCGAGCGCGTACGGCCGCGCGAGGGCCGCCAGATGGGGCTGGTCGATCCAGGAAAACCCGGCGGGAAGCCACTCGGTCACGAATCCCATCCCCTATCGCAGCGGCTTGTGGCCGAACCGGACGCGGAGTTCGTTGGCCCGTTGCCAGACCTTCGGGTCGGTGCGGAGGAACTCCACCAGATTGGCTGTACTGACGCTCACGCGCTCGGCCACGTCACTGAGCCGGGCGTCGTGTGCGACCAGCAGATCCAGGGCGGCGCCGACGGCGGGCCAAAATCTCGCGTCTTTGCGGCCGAGTGCGAGCCGGCCGCCCGCGTCGCGGGCCTTTGCCAGTTCCGCGGCCGACGTTTCCGGCGAATCGTCCCTGATTTCCAGGAACAGTGCCTGCCGCATCCGTCGTAACGCCCGCGCCCGGTTCTCGTGCTGCGACCGGCTCTCCTCCGCGATCACGATCAGGCCGGTCGGTGGGTGCCGCAACCGCACCGCGGAACTCGTCTTATTCCGCTTTTGCCCGCCGGGGCCGCTCGCCCGGTAAGTATCGACCTGGCACTGCCGCAGCAGTTGGTCGTCGGAGAGCGCGGTCCACGTTGCTCGGGGCATTGTACACGAAAAAATTCAGGCGAGCGTCGAGGCGTAAGCCCGACGTGGGAGCCTCCAGTGGGATGAAGGCTTCCACGTCGGGCTTACGCCTC
>DATJGQ010000804.1:0-5102 GCA_035494815.1 Gemmataceae bacterium | reverse complement strand
CTTATGGACGAGTTCGCGCTTCTCGGCGACCTTCTGAAGGCGAAGTTCGATCTCGTCGAGCTTGCACGGCTTAGTCAGGTAATCAAACGCACCTAAACGGATCGCCTGCACGGCCGTCTCCGTGCTGGCGTAGCCGGTCATCACGATCGCTTCGGTCTCGGGGCTGAGCGTCTTGAGTTGTTCGAGCAGCTCGATGCCGGACATGCCGGGCATCTTGAGATCGAGGATGGCAGCGTCGAATTTGGTCGTCTGGAGGGCCTTCAGTGCGGACCGGCCGTCCGGGCAGACTGTGACGTCGTGCCCCATCCGCGGCAGCTCGGAGCGCATGAACTCCTGGAGCGAGTGTTCGTCGTCCACAAACAACACCCGCAGACTCTTATGCGGCGGCTGCGTGGCCAACGGCGGTCTCCTTCACGATGGCAGGTTGTAGTGGCAGGCGGACTACGAACGTGCTCCCCTCGCCGGGGCCGGGGCTGCTCGCCTCGATCTCGCCGCCGTGTTGACTGATGATGCGATGACTGATCGACAACCCGAGCCCGGTGCCTTTACCGGTCCGGCTGCGGGTGAAGAACGGTTCGAAGATGTTGTCGAGGACCTCCGGCGGCATGCCGCAGCCGGTGTCGGCGAAAATCAGTTCCGCGGCGCCGTCGTTCGGCGCCAGCGTGATGGTGAGGACCCCCTCTTCGTCCATGCTGTCCAGGGCGTTGACGACGATGTTGAGTACGACTTGCTTGATTTCCTGCGGGTTGGCCAGCGTCGCGGGCCGGCCGGCGGGACGGAAGACGATCCGCTTGCCCTGCGCGTTCTGCAGGTGCTGCACGATGTCCAGCACCGATTGCACCACGTCTCCCAGATCGGTGAGGGCTCGCTCGCCCTCGCCGACGCGGGCGAATTCGAGCAGGTTGCCGGTGATCTGCTTACACCGGAACGCCTCGTCTTGGATCATCCGCAAGTATTTCTGGATGGTCGCGTGCTCGCGCGGGAACCGGCCGAGCAGTTCGGTCAGCCGGCGTTCCAGGCCTTCGGCACAGAACGCGATCGACGCGAGCGGGTTGTTGATCTCGTGGGCGACGCCGGCGGCCAGGAAACCGACGCTCGCCAATCGTTCCGACCGTTCCAACTGCTGGCCGCGCTCCTGAACCTCGTTCGTCAGGTCGCGATAAGTGCCCTGCAGCTTCGCCGCCATCTCGTTGAACGCGGCGGCGAGATCCTGGAATTCGTCGGTCGAATGGACCTCGATCGGCTGGCTGAAATCGCCACTGGCGACACGGCCGACACCCTCGTGCAGGGCCCGGATCGGGTGGAAGACCCACCGATAAAAGCCGCGGAGCATCCCGGCCGTCAGCAGCATGCCGCCCAAACCGGTGGCGAGCACGATCAGAAAGCTCCGCCGCTGGTCGAGCCGCGCCTGGGCCAGGCCGGACCAGAAGTCGTGGTAGCTGGTTTTGTGAAGCTGGTCGGCGGTGCTGAGGACCGATTCCAGGGCCGTTTTGATGCCGTCGTCTTCCCCGAGTTTGTCCGACGTTCCCGCGACATTGACTTGGGTGCGCTTGACGTAATTGCTCAGCGCGTTTTCCAACTGGTGGAGTTTCTCGTGCAAGTCCTGGACGAGACCGTTGGTGTGCTCGGCCGCGTTCTCGTCATCGAAACTTCGGCCGCGAATGAGGGACTCGTCCCGTTGCTGTTCGTATTCGGCGAGGTAGTCGGCGGCCTTCTTGACCTCTTTGCCGAACGTCTCCACCGCGTCCTCGATCGGCATCTTAGGATCGGACGGCGGCTTGAGCCCGCTAATGTGCCGGAACATGGCGCTGGCAGTGTTGAGTTCGACGAGTTTGCTGTCGGCCGTCTTCACGGTGGCCGTGAACGCGGCGAGGCCCTGCAGGCAGCCGGTGAGCAGGATCGCCATGATCCCGACCACGACGCCCAGGCCGAGCAACAGCTTGTGGCGAATGCGCCAGCGGAAGGTCACGCGCCGACCTCCTTGTCCGCGCCGCACTATAGCGGGACTCGCGCGGCAGCCGAATCCATCCGGCCCTCGCAGCGAGCGTGCCGAACTCTACCAAAAGCATTCTTACAATTGGAGGGCATTTTTTTCACAACCCGGCTTACGCCATTTACCTGGGCGCATGCCGATGAGAGCAGTTCGCCCTGCATAGCGTCGCGACGACGGGGATTGCTAAGATAACCGCGACGGCGGCGACCGCGAAAAGGAGACATCCCCATGAGTACTGCCACCACCACCCCGCTCGCCAAAAAGAAGTGCCAGCCCTGCGAGGGCGGCATCCCGGCACTGACCGCCGAGGAGATTAAAAAGCTGCAACCGGGCGTGCCACAGTGGCGCGTCAGCACAGACGGCAAAACCCTTCGCCGCGAATGGCGGGTTAAGGATTTCCCCATCGCCCTCGACTTTTTCCGCCGCATCGGCGACGTCGCCGAGGCCGAGGACCATCATCCCGACTTGCACCTGACCGGCTACCGCAACGTGGCGATCGAACTCTCGACGCACGCCGTCGGCGGGCTGACCGAGAACGATTTCATCCTCGCCGCCAAGATCGACCAACTGCCGGTCGAGCTGAAGAAATGACCCCGGTTCATGGAGGAGTGCCGATGTCGCAGGAGCGAACCGCTTCGGTCGGCGAGTTGACGATCGGCGCCGGCCGGCCATTGACCTTCATCGCCGGCCCGTGTGTGATCGAGTCGTACGACTTAGCGATGCAGATCGCCGAGTCGCTCGCGCAGACCGCCGCGGAACTCGACGTCCCGCTGATCTTCAAGGCGTCGTTCGACAAGGCGAACCGCACGTCGGGCAGCTCGTTCCGTGGCCCAGGACTCAGTGAAGGGCTCAAGACGCTGGCGGCGGTCAAACGAGCGACCGGCCTGCCCCTGACGACCGATATCCATGAGGAGCATCAGGTCGGGCCCGTGGCCGACGTCGTCGACCTCCTCCAGATCCCCGCGTTTCTCGCCCGCCAGACGGATCTGGTCTTGGCCGCAGCCCGAACCGGCCGTGCGGTAAATGTGAAAAAAGGCCAGTTCATGGCCCCGTGGGACATGAAAAACGTCGTCGCCAAGGTGCGCGAGGCCGGGAACCAAAACCTGCTCCTGACCGAACGTGGCACGACGTTCGGCTACGGCATGCTGGTCAACGACATGCGGTCGATCCCGTGGATGCAGGAACTCGGCTGCCCCGTGATCTTCGACGCGACCCACAGCGTACAGATGCCAGGGGGGCTCGGCACCCGCACGGGCGGCGACCGCCGGATGATTCCGTACCTTGCCCGGGCCGCGGTCGCGTGCGGTTGCGACGGCCTGTTCGTGGAAACCCACCCCCGCCCGGACGAGGCCCTGAGCGACGGCCCGAACTCGCTCGCCCTGGCCGACTTCCCCGATTTCGTTCGCGTCTGTCTGGCCTTGCGCTCCGCGTTGGAGAGTGCAACCGCCCCGGTCGAGAGTGCTCAATGATTCCGAAGTCCGTTCTGCTCGTTACCACGTCGTTGAGTCTAACCATCCTGGCCGGCTGCAACCGGCCGGCCGCGACGCCGAGTCAATCGGTCAAGACTCAGGCCGACCCCGCCGAAGCCCTGACGGAAACCGTCGCGCAGGCGTTTCGCAAGTCCGGCGACGCCAAGTCGTATCGACAACTCGTCGAACACCTGAACTCGTCGCTCAGCGGCGGGAAGATCGAGCGCAAGCCACAACCGCTCACCGCCGAGCAGCGGGCCGCATTCAAGTCCGATTGTGGACTGTCGGATGCGGAAATTGCCGATGTCTCTCGTCCGGAATTCACGCCGCCCGACGCGCACTACCTGGACGAGACCGTACTCTGCCACGACATCGCACGGGCGTTGGACGTGACCGGGCTCAAGCCGGTGGAGAAAGCGCGTGCCGCACTCAACTGGGTCGTCGTCAATCTGCGGCCGGCGGAAATCCCCGGCCCCGCGATCCCGACGTGGTACGTGGCCATGCGCGGCGTCGGGACCAATCTCGAGCGCACCTATGTTTTGTTGCGACTGCTGCAGCAGCTGGACATCGACGCCTGCCTCGTCGGTGACGACTCGGCGGCAGGGTCTGCCGATGGACTCTGGGCGGTCGGCGTCCTGGCGGACGGGCAAGTTTATCTGTTCGACGTGCGGATGGGGTTGCCGCTTCCCGGCGCTATCGGCGGGGTGCTGACGTTGGCGCAAGCGCGAAAAGACGCGAACGCATTCCGTCCGCTCGACGTCGATTCGAAGTTGCGTTATGACGTCACGCCCGAGCGGGCGAAGGCGGCCCAGGTTTTCCTCACGGCGCCGCTGAGCGCCTTGTCTCCCCGGATGCGATTCCTGCAAAGCCTGCTCCCCCCGAACTCCGGGCGGTTCGACTACGACCCGCGGGCGGCGCGCGAACGATTCGAAAAGGTGATCCAGGGCCCTGCCTACGAGGGCTGTCGGGTTCGGTTCTGGAACCCGCCGCTGCCCGATACGCTGCCCCGCGTGCTGATGTCATTCCTTCCCCCGAGCGAAGGCGGCACGGACCGCGAGCCGCAGGGCCGGCGGCGGATCGACCGCTACTACTCCGACGCGATCGCCTGGCAACTGTTACCGCCGATCTTCCGCGAGCAAAACCTGCCGGGCGAAGCGGGCCAGCGGGTGCGGGCGCTCTTCGCCGAACGCGTCACCTTCCTATCCCAACCGGGACGGGCCCGGGAGTTGATCCTCCGCGGCCTGTTCGACGAAGCGACGACGCGGCTCGTGGAACTGCAAACGCGCATGGGCACGAAGCCGCCCCCGGAAATCGAAAAGAGCGTCGTCGTCTGGGTGGAGTCCGCGCGGGACGTCTACGGCCGGCTCGCCAAGGCCGAGCGCGACCTGGAGCGGAATCCGTCGGCGATCGCCGACCGGGACGACGCGAGAGAAAAGATCGGTAACCTGTGGCGGAACTCGAACGCCATCGACGTGTACATGAATTCCGTCGTGAGTGATCCGCTGCAGGCCGAAATCACCTATCTGCTGGCCATTTGCAAGCAGGAGGAGGCGCTGCGACGGACGTATCGCGGCGAGGACGACAAGGGGGCCTGGAAGACGGCGGCGCCGTGGTGGGAGAAATTTATCCACACCTACAGC
>DATJGQ010000803.1:0-6228 GCA_035494815.1 Gemmataceae bacterium | reverse complement strand
AACCCGTACACGTTCAGCGTGACGTACCGCGACGAGCGGGCGATCGCCGCCGCAAGCCTGGGGACCGGCGATGTGCGCGTCACCGGACCGAACGGCTTTCAGGTGTCCGCGCAGTTTGTGAGCGTTAACGTCGCCGGTGACGGTACCCCTCGGATCGCTACCTACCAATTTGTGCCGCCGGGCGGCTCGTGGGACGTCGCCGACAACGGAACTTATGTGGTCGCCGTCGAGCCGTCTCAGGTCGCGAACACGCTGGGGAACTTCGTCCCCGCCGGTCAGCAGGGGACATTCCGCGTCGTGCAGCCCGGGCGGTTTGTCGTGACCACGACCGCAGACAGCGGCCCGGGATCGCTGCGCGAAGTCCTGTCTTGGGCGAACGCCCTGCCCGGTCCCGACGTCGTGGAGTTCGATCCCGTTCTCTTCGGTTCACCTCAGACGATCACGCTGTCGTCGGGTCAACTGTCCGTTACCGACTCGACCACGATCCGCGGGCCCGGGGCAAACTTGCTGGCGATCAGCGGCAATAACGCCAGCCGGATCTTCTCGATCGGCAGCACGGCGGTGCCGGACGTTTCGGTGTCCGGGATGTTGCTCACCGCGGGGTTCGTCAGCGGCAGCGGCGGCGCGATTCTCTCGGTCGGAGCCAATCTCACGATCGATTCGGTGAGGATGACCGGCAACCGCGTGTTCGGCAGCGGCGGAGCGCTCGCACTTCAGGGAACTGGAGGCAGCCTGCGGCTGTGGAACAGTCAAGTCCTCAACAACGTCGCCGAAACCGGCGGCTTCGCCTTGGCAGCGGGCGGCGGCGCTCTGCTGAACCGTCTGATCCCGGTCGAGATTCGCGGCTGCACGATCGACGGGAATCAGGCCCCGAACGGTGGGGGCGTCTTCGCCGGGAACGGCGGCTCCGGCAACCCGGGCACGCTGACGATTCTCGGGTCGACCATCTCCAACAACCGGGCGGACAATGTCGGCGGCGGTGTTAACTATCCCAACACGGCCCTGATTTTGATCCGCAGCAGTACCATTTCGATGAATGTCGCAGGGATACAAGGCGGAGGGGTTTATGTCTCTTCGATCGGCCCGTTGACGGTAGAGAACAGCACGATCGTCGCGAACCAGGCGCCCACCGGCGCCGGCCTCGATTACGAGGCAGTGAACAACGGACTGCCGTTGACGATTACCAGCAGCATCATCTCGGGGAACGTCGGAACCGTGGGACCGGACGTTAACGCCAGGATCGCCCAGACGACGGCAACGCGGAGTGCCATCGGCAATTCGAACGGATTCACGCTCACGCCGGCGAGCGGCAATAACCTGCCGTACGGCGACAACCTGCTCCTCGGCCCGCTGGCCGACAACGGCGGGCCGACCAAGACGCAAGCGCTCCCGAGCACCAGCCCGGCCGTGGACGCGGGCAGTAACCCGGCCGGTCTCGGAAACGACCAGAGGGGATTGGGATTCCCGCGGACCGCGGGCGCGGCGCCGGACATCGGCGCGTTCGAATACGTCGCGCCGGGTACTCCCACGGCCGCCGCCGGCCCGCTGCCCGACGTGACGAACGGCGGCGGCACGGCGTATGTTTTCACGGTCACCTTCCGGGACGACACCGCAGTCGGCGTGGCGAGCCTTGGGAATGGCGACGTGCGGGTCACCGGGCCGAACGGGTTGTCGGCGCTCCCGCAGTTTGTGAGCGTGGACGCGAACGCCAACGGCAGCCCGAGGGCGGCGACATATCGTCTCACGCCGCCGGGCGGCACTTGGGACTTCGCCGATACCGGCACCTACTTCGTTGACGTCGAAGCGGGCCAGGTCGCCGATTCGGCCGGGAACTTCATCCCGCCCCAGCGACTCGGCCAGTTCGCGGCGATCCCGCCCATCGCGGTCACCGCAGTGAAAGTCAACGACGGGTCGGCCCAGCGGTCGCGGGTCAGCAGTCTGACCGTCTCGTTCGACGGGACGTTGCAGTTCGTCGGCGCGGCGGCCGACGCGTTCAGCCTCCGGCGGTCGGACGGGCTCGTGATCGGGCTCATCGCCAGCGTGGACAACACGGGCGGCCGGACGACGGTAACGCTCACCTTCACCGGGACGGGGCTCGAAGCGAATTCCCTCGCCGACGGCAATTACGCGCTGGTCATTTTCGGTGCGGCGGCCCGGAGTGGTCCAAGCGGGCCGCCACTGGACGCGGACGGCGACGGCCTACCCGGCGGCGACCTGACGTATCAGTTCCATCGCCTGTTCGGCGATGTCAACGGCGACAAGTCCGTCAACGGTCTTGACCTGACCGCGTTCCGATCGGCGTTCGGCACCGCGATCGGCGACGCGACGTACAACGCGGCGTTCGATGTCAACGGCGACGGCATCATCAACGGTCTGGACCTGACCGCCTTCCGGATTCGATTCGGGGCGATATTGCCGTAACATTCGCCCCCACTTCGCGCTTTTACGGGACGTGGCGAATCGTCCGAGTTCCGGTCAGCATCTAACTGGTCAAGTCACCAGGACGCTTTTCGCGCCGTCCGCCGTCGGAACCGGTGGTCGGAAAGGTCTTCCTAAGCTATTGTTGCTGAGGATGTTGCAGCATGGACCTTTTCCGCGCACGCCGGACCCGCGCCGGCCGTCGATTGTCATCCCGGCTTCGCCTCGAATCTCTGGAAAACCGCACCGTGCCGGCCGCGGCGATCAAGGCGGTCGATGAGCAGACCATCGCCGTCGGCTTTCGGACCGGTAACCCGAACGACCCGATCGAGCCGCACGCGGTGGTCGTTCGGGCCGGTCAGACGGTCGATGACGCTCTGGCCCAGTGGCGGAAGTACGACGTCGTCGCATACGCCGAGCCGAACCTTCCCGTGCACGCGGATGTCGTCCCCAACGACCCGATGAACGGCGTCCTCTACGCGCAGAACAACACCGGCCAGAACGGCGGCACCGTCGGCGCGGACATGCAAGCTCCCCAGGCGTGGGACCTGACCACCGGCAGCCTGAAAACCGTCGTCGCGGTCATCGACACCGGCATCGACTACGACCATCCGGACCTGTACCGCAACATCTGGATTAACCAGGCGGAAATCCCGCCGGCGGTCCGGACGGTGCTGAGCGATGTGGACGGCGACGGGCTAATTACTTTCGCGGACTTGAACGCGGCCGTCAACATCGGCCCGGGTAAGATCACCGACCTCAACGGCGACGGCTACATCGACGGCGGCGACATCCTCAAGCCGCTCGCGCAGGGCGGTTGGGCGGACGGACTGGACGAAGGCTCCAACGGCTACCGCGACGACCTGATCGGCTGGGATTTCGTCGGCAACGACAACGATCCGATGGACGTCGTCGCGGAAGACGGCGGGCACGGCACGCACGTCGCCGGCACGATCGGCGCGATGGGGAATAACGGCGTCGGCGTCAACGGCGTCGCCTGGCAGGTGGAGTTGATGCCGGTGCGGTTCCTAGGTCTGGGCGGCGGAGACAGCGTGGCCGCGGCCGCGGCGATTCGTTACTCGGCCAACAACGGCGCCCGCATCTCCAACAACTCGTGGGGCGGCAGTGGCTATAGCCAAACGATCTTCGACGCGATCAGTTACGCCCGCAGTAAGGGCCAGGTCTTCGTCACCGCGGCGGGAAACGACTCGGCCAACAACGACACGACCGGCAGCTACCCGGCCAACGACGCGCTCGACAACATCGTCTCCGTCGCGGCCACTGACCGGAACGACCGGCTGGCGAGCTTCTCCAACTACGGCCGGACGTCGGTCGACCTGGCGGCCGCGGGCGTCGAAATCGCGAGCACCTATCCGGGCAATCAGTACGCGTCCATGAGCGGCACGTCGATGGCGACGCCGCAAGTGAGCGGGGCGTTCGCGCTGTTGCTCAGTCGGGAGCCGTCGCTGGCCTACTCGGACGCGATCGCGCGGGTGGTGAATAACGTCGACCCGGTTCCCGCGTTGAGCACCCAGACGGTGTCGGGCGGCCGGCTGAATGTCTTCAAAGCGTTGACCGCCGGCGCGGTGGACGTCACCGGCCCGAGCGTCGTGCGGATGACGCCGGTCGGCCGCGGCAACGGGGTGCGGGTCACGTTCAGCGAGCCGGTCGATCCGGCGACCTTCATCGCCGCCGACGTCATCATGACGAACGGCCGGCCGGTCTCGATCCTCGGCGTGGCGCCCGTCGGCACCGCGGGCACTCAGTTCGACATCAGGTACGAGGCCAAGACGTCGAAGGGCACGTTCACGGTGCGCGTCGGGCCGGACGTTTCCGACCTTGCCGGAAACCGGATGGACCAGGACCACGACGGCCTCAACGGCGAGGCGACGCAGGACCAGTTCGTCGGCACGTTCACCTACGGGATCTCGTCCGGGCCCGCGACGTATAGCTCGAATGTGCCCGTCGACGTCCCCGACCTCACGACCGTGACGAGCCAGATCACGGTGACCCAGGACGTCGCGATCACGGACCTGAACGTGCTGGTCAACCTGACGCACACGTACGTATCCGACCTCACGATCGACTTGCGGGGGCCGGACGGGACGACGGTGCGGCTGTTCGACCGCCGCGGCGGCGCGGGCGACAACTTGACGAACACGACGTTCGACGACGAGGCGTCGGCCACGCTGGCCGCCGGGGCGGCGCCGTTCAGCGGCTCGTTCCGGCCGGCGCAGGTGCTTTCGGCGTTCGACGGCAAGAGCACTCGCGGCGTCTGGGAGTTGCGGATCACCGACAACGCGGCCGCCGACGTCGGACAGTTGCAGAACTGGTCGCTGACGATGGCGTCAGGCTCGTGATGGCCCACCGGCGCGTCGGCGGCTCCGGCGGTGAAGAATTCGTTGACGCGGTTGGCCGTTCGCCGCGAGTCCGGATATGCTTGGCGAACCGGCGACATAAGCCGCCGGGAGTTGCACACTCGTAACCCGGCGGCTGACGCTGCCGGTTCGCCAAACCCGAGGACTCGCAGCATGGCAGTCAACGCACCGCTCAACCGCAAGCTCCGCATGGGCCTGGTCGGCGGCGGCCAGGGGTCGTTCATCGGCCGCGTGCACTCGATCGCGGCGTGCCTCGATAACCGGGCGACCGTCGTCGCCGGGGCGCTGTCGGCCGACCCCGCGAAAGCCAGGGCGAGCGCCCCCGACTATGACATCTCGCCGGACCGGGCGTACGGCTCGTTTCAGGAAATGATCGCCGCCGAAGCGAAACGGCCGGCGAACGAGCGGATCGATTTCGTCGCGGTCACCACGCCCAATCACACCCACTACGAGATCGCGAAGGCGGCCGCGGAGGCGGGGTTCGACGTCGTCTGCGACAAGCCGATGACGTTCGATCTCGCGCAGGCCGAGGATCTGGCGAACGTCGTCAAGAAGACCGGCGTCGTCTTCGCATTGACGCACAACTATACCGGTCACCCGCTGGTGCGGCAGGCGCGGGCGATGATTCAGGCCGGCGAACTCGGGGAGATCCAGGCGGTGCGAGCGTCCTACATTCAAGGCTGGCTCCGGACGCGGCTCGAGAGCGAAAACCAGAAGCAGGCCGCGTGGCGAACGGACCCGAAACGATCGGGCGCGGCCGGCTGTTTCGGCGACATCGGCACGCATGCGTACAACCTCGGCCGTTACATCACCGGACTCTTGCCCGATCAGGTGTCCGCGCATCTGAAAGCGTTCGAGCCGGGCCGGGCACTCGACGATTACGGGACGGCTGTGATCCGATATCAGAACGGGGCGCTCGGCACGGTGACGGCGTCGCAGATCTCGCACGGCCGCGAGAACGACGTCCGGATCGAAGTGGACGGCACGAAGGGCTCGCTGGAGTGGCACCAGGAAGAGCCGAACAAGATGTACGTCCGCATGAACGGCAAGCCGCACCAGACGTACACGCGCGCGGGGGGGCCGTACTTGGCGTCAGTGGCGGCGTCGGCGACGCGCATCCCGAGCGGGCATCCGGAAGGCTATCTGGAGGCGTTCGCGAACATTTACACGGCCGCCTTCGACGACATGATTAAGCGCGCCGGCAAACAGAAGTTCGATTCCGCCGGCAGCATCTATCCGAACGTCGCCGACGGCGTGGACGGAATGAACTTTATTACGCAATGCGTGGCGAGTTCGAAGGAAGGTGGTGCGTGGCGGTCGTTGAAGCACGCGGCGTTGCGGAGTTAGAAAAGATTGACATTCGTGTTCCGCGGCGACCCGAGCGGAGCGAGGGGAGCGCTCGAGGCGCTCCCCTCGCTCCGCTCGGGTCGCC